>NZ_JBEXLA010000006.1:212937-301118 GCF_040609715.1 Streptomyces sp. NPDC004610
GATGCCGCAGCAGGGCGGGATGCAGCAGCAGGGGATGCCCCAGCAGGGCATGCGAGGACCCGGTGCTCCGGTGCCCGCCGGCATATCGGGCCCGCCGCAGCAGCAGATGGGTGGCCCCATGGGTGGCCCGCCCCAGCTGCCGAGCGGTGCCCCGCAACTGCCCGCCGGTCCCGGCGGACAGGGCCCGCAGGGTCCCGGCCAGATGGGCCCGGGTCCGATGGGTCAGGGTCCGATGGGACAGGGACCGATGCAGGGCCAGATGGGCCCCGGTTCCATGGGCGGCCCGATGGGCGGCCCCGGGATGCCCGGTCAGGGCCCCGGTGGCGACAGCGCCGCCCGTGTCCTCTCGCTGGCCCAGCAGACCGCCGACCAGGCGATCGCCGAGGCCCGCTCTGAGGCCAACAAGATCGTCGGAGAGGCCCGTTCGCGCGCCGAGGGCCTGGAGCGGGACGCCCGTGCCAAGGCCGACGCCCTGGAGCGGGACGCGCAGGAGAAGCACCGGGTCGCGATGGGCTCCCTGGAGTCCGCCCGCGCCACCCTGGAGCGCAAGGTCGAGGACCTGCGCGGCTTCGAGCGCGAGTACCGTACGCGGCTGAAGTCCTACCTGGAGTCGCAGCTGCGCCAGCTGGAGACCCAGGCCGACGACTCGCTCGCCCCGCCGCGCAACCCGGCGACCGCCTCGCTGCCGCCGTCCCCGGCGCCCTCCATGGCCCCGGCCGGCGCGAGCGCCCCGTCCTACGGCGGCAACCCGTCGATGGGCGGCCCGATGGGTGGCGCGCCGAGCCCGGCCGCTCCCTCCTACGGCGGCCAGCAGCAGATGTCCCCGGCGATGACCCAGCCGATGGCTCCGGTCCGCCCGCAGGCCCCGTCCCCGATGGGCCAGGCCCCGTCGCCGATGCGCGGGTTCCTGATCGACGAGGACGACAACTGAGGCGGGCGTAGTACGGCGTAGCCGTCGGCAGCGTTCAGCAGTAGGGGCGGGCCCCGGATTCCGATCCGGGGCCCGCCCCTTTTATGCGCGTTGCTGAACGGGGCTCACTTTTTGGTTGCTGGTTGCTGGTTGCTGGTTGCGCTGGTTGCGCTGGTTGTGGTTGCCGGGGTCGGTGGGGGTGGTGCGTGGGTGGGGGCGGCTCGCGTCCGTGTGGGTGCGGGCGGGAGCGGGCTGTCGGTGCCTGTGCGGCGGGGCCTGCGGCTCTGCGGCTACCCGGCGGCGCCTCGGGCTGCTTGGGTGCGTGTGAGAGGAACGGGCTGGTTGCACCCAGGTGCCGGGATCGGGCTGGTCGCAGCTGTGCGGGTGGGACCGGAGGGGACGGGCCCGCGCGGCGGAGCAGGGGTGTTGGAGCACGCGCGGACGCGACAAGGGTGCTGGCGCACGGGCTGGCGGGGTCGGGTTGCTCGCACTCGCGTGGCGGGACCGGGCTGTTGGCGCCCGCGCGCCGGGACTGGGCTGTTCGACTTGTGCGGCGGGATCGGGCTGGTCGCACCCGCGCGGGCGGGGCAGGGGTGCTGGCGCACGCGCTGGCGGGGCTGGGTTGCTCGCACTCGCGTGGCGGGACCGAGTTGCTCAGGCGCGCGCCGGGACTGGGCTGTTGGCGCCCGCGCGCGGGACCGGGTTGTTCGGCTCGTGCGCCGGGAACGGACTGGTTGCCCCGGCGTGGGCGGACCGGGCTGGTCGCACCCATGCGCCGGGATCGGGTTGGTCGCAGCCGCGCGGGCGAGGGCGGAGGGGGCGCGCCCGCGCGGCGAGGCAGGGGTGTTGGCGTCCGCGCAGGTGGGGCCGCGCTGCTCGCACTCGCGCAGGCGGGACCGGGCTGCTCGGCTTGTGCGGCGGGATCGGGCTGGTCGCACCAGCGAGGGCGGGGCAGGGGTGTTGGCGCACGGGCTGGCGGGGCTGGGTTGCTCGCACTCGCGTGGCGCGACCGAGTTGCTCGGGCGCGCGGTGTGACCGGGCTGCTGGCGCCCGCGCGCCGGGACCGGGCTGCTGGCGCCCGCGCGCCGGGACCGGGCTGGTTGCGTCGGCGTGGGCGGGATCGAGTTGCTCGGGCTCGCGCGGCGGGATCGGCCTGCTAGCGCCCGCGCGCGGGACCGGGCTGTTCGGCCCGCGCGCCGGCACCGGGCTGGTTGCCCCGGCGTGGGCGGGACCGGGCTGGTCGCACCCCATCCGCCGGGATCGGGTTGGTCGCAGCCGTGCGGGCGGGACCGTAGGGGTCGCGCTCGCGCGGCAGGGTCGGGGTACCGGCGTCCGCGCGGGCCCGAACAACTCGCACCCGCGTCGCGTGACCGAGCCGTTCGGGCCCGCACGGCGGGCAGGGTTGCTCCGGCCCGTGCCGGGTGGCGTGACCGGGTTGCCCGGCCCGCGCCGCGGAGCAGCGGCGTGGTGCGGCCCGGCCGCGCGGGCCCGTGTGGCCGGGCCGGGGCGCTACGCCTTCCGCAGGCGGAAGCTGAGCGACAGGCCCTCGTCGGTGAACGCGGCTCCGAAGGTGTCGTCGGCCTCGCCCTGGGCGAAGTCGGTCGCCAGGACCTCGTCCGCGATCAGACCGGCGTGTTCGCTCAGTGCCGCGATCGTCCCCGGGTCCGTCGCCACCCAGCGCAGGGCGATCCGGTCGGCGACATCCAGCCCGCTGTTCTTCCGGGCCTCCTGGATCAGCCGGATCGCGTCCCGGGCGAGCCCGGCCTGCCGCAGCTCCGCCGTGATCTCCAGATCGAGCGCGACCGTCGCACCGGAGTCGGACGCCACCGACCAGCCCTCACGCGGCGTCTCCGTGATGATCACCTCGTCCGGGGCGAGGGCGATGGTCTCGCCGTCGACCTCCACCGACGCCGTGCCCTCCCGCAGGGCCAGCGACAGCGCCGCCGCGTCCGCGTCGGCGACGGCCTTCGCGACCTCCTGCACCCGCTTGCCGAACCGCTTGCCCAGCGCCCGGAAGTTGGCCTTGGCCGTGGTGTCGACCAGGCTGCCGCCCACCTCGGACAGCGACGCCAGCGACTCGACGTTCAGCTCCTCCGTGATCTGCGCGTGCAGCTCGCGGTCCAGCGCGTCGAAGCCGGTCGCCGCGACCAGCGCCCGCCGCAGCGGCTGGCGCGTCTTGACGCCGGACTCCGCGCGCGTGGCCCGGCCCAGCTCCACCAGCCGGCGGACCAGCACCATCTGCCGGGACAGCTCCGGGTCGATGGCGGTCAGCTCCGGCTCCGGCCAGGACGCCAGATGCACCGACTCCGGGGCTTCAGGGGTGACCGGCACGATCAGGTCCTGCCAGACCCGCTCGGTGATGAACGGGGTCAGCGGGGCCATCAGCTTCGTGACCGTCTCCACCACCTCGTGCAGGGTGCGCAGCGCCGCCTTGTCGCCCTGCCAGAACCGGCGCCGGGAGCGGCGTACGTACCAGTTCGACAGATCGTCGACGAACGCGGAGAGCAGCTTGCCGGCGCGCTGGGTGTCGTACGCCTCCAGGGACTGGGTGACCTGGTCGGTGAGGGCGTGGAGTTCGGAGAGGAGCCAGCGGTCGATCAGGGAGCGGTCGGCCGGGGCCGGGTCGGCGGGGGACGGGGCCCAGCCGGAGGTGCGCGCGTACAGGGCCTGGAAGGCGACCGTGTTCCAGTAGGTCAGCAGGGTCTTGCGGACCACCTCCTGGATCGTGCCGTGGCCGACCCGGCGGGCCGCCCAGGGGGAGCCGCCGGCCGCCATGAACCAGCGGACCGCGTCCGCGCCGTGCTGGTCCATCAGCGGGATCGGCTCCAGGATGTTGCCCAGGTGCTTGGACATCTTGCGGCCGTCCTCGGCGAGGATGTGGCCGAGACAGACCACGTTCTCGTACGACGACTTGTCGAAGACCAGGGTGCCGACCGCCATCAGCGTGTAGAACCAGCCGCGGGTCTGGTCGATGGCCTCGGAGATGAACTGCGCCGGGTAACGGCTCTCGAACAGCTCCTTGTTCTTGTACGGGTAGCCCCACTGCGCGAACGGCATCGAGCCCGAGTCGTACCAGGCGTCGATCACCTCCGGTACGCGGGTGGCGGGCTGCTCGCACTGCGGGCAGGGGAAGGTGACCTCGTCGATGAACGGGCGGTGCGGGTCCAGGTCCGACTGGTCGGTGCCGGTCAGTTCGGACAGCTCCGCGCGGGAGCCGACGCAGGTCGTGTGCCCCTCCTCGCAGCGCCAGATGGGCAGCGGGGTGCCCCAGTAGCGGTTGCGGGAGAGCGCCCAGTCGATGTTGTTGTTCAGCCAGTCGCCGTAGCGGCCGTTCTTGACCGTGTCCGGGAACCAGTTCGTCCGCTCGTTCTCCTCCAGGAGGCGGTCCTTGACGGCCGTCGTCCGGATGTACCAGGACGGCTGCGCGTAGTAGAGCAGCGCGGTGTGGCAGCGCCAGCAGTGCGGGTAGCTGTGCTCGTAGGGGACATGGCGGAAGAGCAGGCCGCGGGCGCCCAGGTCCTCGGTGAGCCGTTCGTCGGCCTTCTTGAAGAAGACACCGCCGACCAGGGGGACGCCCTCCTCGAAGGTGCCGTCCGGGCGGACCGGGTTCACCACCGGCAGGCCGTAGGCGCGGCAGACCTTGAGGTCGTCCTCACCGAAGGCGGGCGACTGGTGGACCAGACCCGTGCCGTCCTCCGTCGTCACGTAGTCCGCGTTCACCACGAAGTGGGCCTCGGTGCCCGCCGGGAACTCGATCAGCTCGAAGGGGCGCCGGTACGTCCAGCGCTCCATCTCGGCGCCGGTGAAGCGCTGCCCGGTCGGCTCCCAGCCCTCGCCGAGCGCCTTCTCGACCAGGGGTTCGGCGACGACCAGCTTCTCCTCGCCATTGGTCGCGACCACATAGGTGACCCCGGGGTGGGCGGCCACGGCGGTGTTGGACACCAGGGTCCATGGGGTGGTCGTCCAGATCAGCAGGGCGGCCTCGCCGGCCAGCGGGCCGGAGGTCAGCGGGAAGCGGACGAAGACCGACGGGTCCACGACCGTCTCGTAGCCCTGGGCCAGCTCGTGGTCCGACAGGCCCGTGCCGCAGCGGGGGCACCAGGGGGCGACGCGGTGGTCCTGGACCAGCAGGCCCTTGCCGAAGATCTCCTTCAGCGACCACCACACGGAGTCGATGTACTCCGGCTCCATGGTCACGTACGCCTCGTCCAGGTCGACCCAGTAGCCCATGCGGGTCGTGAGGTCGGCGAAGGCGTCGGTGTGGCGCAGCACGGAGGCACGGCAGCGGGCGTTGAACTCGGCGATGCCGTACGCCTCGATGTCCTTCTTGCCGGAGAAGCCCAGCTCCTTCTCCACGGCCAGCTCGACCGGGAGGCCGTGGCAGTCCCAGCCGGCCTTGCGGGCCACGTGGTAGCCGCGCATGGTGCGGAAGCGGGGGAAGACGTCCTTGAAGACCCGGGCCTCGATGTGGTGGGCGCCGGGCATGCCGTTGGCGGTGGGGGGGCCCTCGTAGAACACCCATTCGGGGCGGCCCTCGGACCGCTCCAGGCTCTTGGCGAAGATCTTCTGCTCGCGCCAGAAGTCGAGCACGGCGTGCTCCAGGGCGGGCAGGTCCACCTGAGCGGGTACCTGGCGGTACGTCGGCGCTGTCATCTGCGGGGATCCTCCAACGGACTTTCTGCCTTCCGTCGGAGGGACGAGAGCCGGACCGGTCCTGTGTCGGACCCGCCGTCGCGCCGGCTGCGGCGCGCTCCCGCGGTACCACCCTCCTTGGCCCTCCGGTGCGGTGCCCGCGCGCGCCGCGCGGTACGTGCTCCGGGGAGCCCCCTCATTGGGGTCGCGATCCGGTTCTACTCACCACGGCGAGGGCCCTACGAGGCTCAGCGCGGCTTTCTTCCGGCGGCTCCGGGGTGATCTTCGCGTCGCGCTCGCCCCCGGGCTTCCACCGTCCCCGGGTCGCTCTGGGCTGCGTACGCCGCTACTCGTCCCCATCCACGCCTTTCGCTCCGCTCAGTGTACGGCGCCGGGCGGAGAGGGGACGACCGGATTTGGGGTGGGGGTGGGGTGGGCTGGGGGCGGCCCGGGGGAGGGGTGGACCGGGGTGGCCGGGGGCCGGTCTCGATGGGGGCGGTGTGACACGAATGGCCTGGTGTGATGACTTGTGTCGGATGATGTCCCGGGGCGGATTCGCACGGCGGGGAGCTGGGCACAACGGATGCATGCCCGCCGCGTGGCGGTGCCGGGGCGGGCGGCCGGGGCGGCGTGCCCCGTTGCCGCGCGACTCAAGTCGATTTATCGTCCCAGCACGATTCGCGAGCTAGATCACCGTATGGGAAGGGGTCGCGTCCATGGTGGCGAAGAAGACCGCCGTACGGGGGTCGGTTACCGGCGGGAACGCCGGTGCGGGCGGGCGCGTGCGTGGGGGTGGGACCGGGGGTGGGCCGGGGGCTGGGGCTGACGTGGCTGGAGGTGGGGGTGGGGCGGGATCGCCGGTGAGGGGGGTTCCGGTGGAGGGGGCGGTGGGGAAGAAGGCGGCGGGGAAGAAAGAGGCAGGGAAGAAGGAGGTGGCGAAGGAGGAGACGAGGAAGGAGGAGGTGAGGAAGAAAGCGGCAGTGAAGAAGACTGCGGTGAAGAAAGCCACGGCGGTGACGAAAGCCGCTGCGGCGGAGGCCGTGGTGAAGAAAGCCGCGGCGAGGAAATCTGCGACGAAGAAAGCTGCGGCTGAGAAGACGCCCGTTGGGAAAGCATCCGCCGAGAAGGCCACGGCCAAGGGGGCGGCGAAGAAGGCCCCTGCCAGGAAGGCTCCGGCCAGGAAGGTCCCTGCCGAAAGGGCCCCGGCCAAGAACGTCCCGGCCAAGAGACCTCGGGCCGAGAAGAGCGCGGCAGGGGAGACCTCGGCCGAGGCGCCCCCAGGCGGAAAGGCGCCGGTCAGGAAAGTCCCAGCCGGGAAACCCCCCGCCGGGAAATCACCGGTCAGGAAAGCCCCGGCCAAAAGGACCGCGGTCAAGAAATCCTCGGTCGAGAAACCTTCGTCCAAGAGTCCGGCGAAGAAGACGGCGGCCAAGAAGGCCCCGGCAAAGCCGCCCGAGGTCGGGGAAAAAACCGAGGTGAAGCGGCCCCCCGCTGGGAAATCCCCGGTCGAGGAGACGGACGTCAAGCGGCCCCCGGCCAGAAAACCCCCGGCCAAGAAGACAGTGACCAAGACGACGGCGGCCAAGAAGGCAACCCCCAAGAAGAAGACGCCCAAGGCCCCCGCCCCGCGGGTGTCGGGCAGGGAAGACTCCGGCGCCGGTGCGGCAGCCGGGCGGCAGGGACCCGGCGAGGCCGGCGAGCCAGCCGGGCAGCAGGAACCCGGTAAGGCTGGCAATGCCGCCGGGCAGCACGTACCCGGCGAGGCCAGCGAGGCCGCCGGGCAGCAGGAACCCGGCGAGGCCGCCGGGCGGCAGGACCCCGGCGAGGCCGCCGGGCGGCAGGACCCCGGCGAGGCTGGCAGCGCGGCCGGGCGGCAGGAACCCGGCGGAGTTGTCGGGCGTACGAGTACCGCGAAGAGCGTGGATGCGGCCGAGGCCGCGGAGCAGACGGGAGCCAAGACGGTGGTTGCCAAGAAGACCCCTGGTGCGGCGACGGCGGCCACGACCGCCGTCCCCAAGGCGCGGCCCGCCGCCGAGCCCGGTGAGCTGGCCGTACGGCCGGGGGAGGACCCCTGGACCCCGGAAGAGGTCGCCGAGGCCCGTACCGAGCTGATCACCGAGATGGAGCGGCTGCGGTCCGAGATCTCCTCGACCGAGCGCTCCCTGGTCGGCCTGATGCGGGACTCCGGCGACGGCGCCGGCGACGACCAGGCCGACACCGGCACCAAGAACATCACCCGCGAGCACGAACTGGCGCTCGCCGCCAACGCGCGCGAGATGCTGCTCCAGACCGAGCGGGCGCTCCAGCGCCTGGACGCCGGTACGTACGGCCTGTGCGAGAACTGCGGCAAGCCGATCGGCAAGGCCCGGATGCAGGCGTTTCCGCGGGCCACCCTGTGCGTGGAGTGCAAGCAGAAGCAGGAGCGCCGCTACTGAGCGCCCCGCGCGGCCCCGGGGGCCCTCCTGAGCACCGGGTCCTTATGGGGTGTGTCGTACCCTCGTGCTCAGCAGGCACCTAGGTTGAGGGACTCACGTGGCAGAGGCGGAGCGCATCATCGGTACGCCGGACACCCCGGACGCGGCAGGGCCCGGGGCCGACCAGGAGCGGCCCGGCGATCAGGCCGCCGCCGAACCGGTACACACCCCGGACGAGGGCACCGGACCGGACAGCGGCAGCGCGCCCGCGCCCGCGCGCGGGAAGCGGCGGATCGCCGTGCTGTTCGCCGTCGCCGGGGTCGCGTACGCCTTCGATCTGATCACCAAGCTCATCGTGGTGGCGAAGCTGGAGCACAACCCGGCGATCGACGTCATCGGCGATTGGCTGCGCTTCGACGCCATCCGCAACCCGGGTGCCGCCTTCGGCTTCGGGCAGGCGTTCACGATCATCTTCACGGTGATCGCGGCCTCCGTGATCGTCGTCATCGCGCGGCTCGCCCGCAAGCTCTACAGCCTGCCCTGGGCCATCGCGCTGGGGCTGCTGCTCGGCGGTGCGCTGGGCAATCTCACCGACCGGGTCTTCCGCTCGCCGGGCTTCCTGGAGGGCGCGGTCGTGGACTTCATCGCGCCCAAGCACTTCGCGGTGTTCAATCTCGCCGACTCGGCGATCGTCTGCGGCGGCATCCTGATCGTGCTGCTCTCCTTCCGCGGCCTCGACCCCGACGGCACCGTCCACAAGGACTGACCCCAAGGACTGACCCCAAGGACTGACCCCAAGGACTGACCCCGAGACCCCGACGCCTGCCCCCCGGCGACCGGCGCCGTTCGGGCACGCGTACGGCGCTGTCGGACCCGTCCGGCATACTCGACGGGTGAGCACCCTTCCCGAGATCCGCACCCTGCCCGTGCCCGACGGCCTGGAGGGCGAGCGTGTCGACGCCGCCATCTCCCGCATGTTCGGCTTCTCCCGCACCAAGGCCGCGGAGCTGGCCGCCGCGGGCAAGGTCGCGGTGGACGGCTCGGTGGTCGGCAAGTCCGAGCGGGTGCACGGCGGGGCCTGGCTGGAGGTCGAGATGCCGCAGGCGCCCGCCCCCGTGCAGGTGGTCGCCGAGCCGGTCGAGGGCATGGAGATCGTCCATGACGACGACGATGTGGTGGTCATCGTCAAGCCGGTCGGGGTCGCCGCGCACCCCAGCCCCGGCTGGAGCGGGCCGACCGTGATCGGCGGGCTGGCCGCCGCCGGGTACCGGATCTCCACCTCGGGCGCCGCCGAGCGCCAGGGCATCGTGCACCGGCTCGACGTGGGGACGTCGGGGCTGATGACGGTCGCCAAGTCGGAGCGCGCCTACACCTCGCTCAAGCGCCAGTTCAAGGAGCGCACGGTCGACAAGCGCTACCACACCCTCGTCCAGGGCCACCCCGACCCGACGAGCGGCACCATCGACGCCCCCATCGGCCGCCACCCGCAGCACGACTACAAGTGGGCCGTCACCGCCGACGGCAAGCCCTCCGTCACGCACTACGACCTGATCGAGGCGTTCCGCGCCGCCTCCCTGCTGGATGTGAAGCTGGAGACCGGCCGCACCCATCAGATCCGGGTCCATATGGCCGCCCACCGCCACCCCTGCGTCGGCGACCTCACCTATGGCGCCGATCCCACACTCGCCAAGCGGCTGCGCCTGACCCGCCAGTGGCTGCACGCCGTACGCCTCGGGTTCGAGCACCCCGGCGACGGCCAGTGGGTGGAGTTCTCCTGCGAGTACCCCGAGGATCTTCAGCAGGCCCTGGACCTGGTCCGCGCGGAGACCTACGGGTGAGCGCCGGGTTCACGGTCCGGGTCGCCGGGAGTCCGGCCGACCGGGAGCTGTGCTTCGCCCTGCGCAAGGAGGTCTTCGTCGCCGAACAGGGCGTCCCCGAGGACATCGAGTACGACGCCCATGACCGGGAGGGCGCGGAGGCGGTGCAGGTGCTGGCCGTGCGCGCGGATGACGGCGCGCCGCTGGGCACCGGGCGGCTGCTGTACGGTGCCGCGGCGCTCGGCCGGACCGGTGGCGACCCGGCCGTGGGCGCGCTCGGTCGGCTCGCCGTGCTGAAGGCGGCCCGCGGACTCGGCGTCGGCGCCGGACTGGTCCGGGCCATCGAGGACGCCGCCCGCGCGCGGGGCCTCACCGCCGTCGACCTGCACGCCCAGACCCACGCCCTGGGCTTCTACGAGCGGCTCGGATACGAGGCGTACGGCCCGGAGTTCCCCGACGCGGGGATACCTCACCGGGCCATGCGGCGCGCCCTGTAGGCCCGTGGCCGGCGGGGCTCCGCGTGGCAGTCTTGGGAGCTGCCGTACCCCCGTCGATCACCCGGAGCGCCGACCGTGGATCAACTGGCCCTGCTGTTCGTGCTGCTGGTCGGGGCCGTACTGAGCGTCCCGGTCGGGGACCGGCTGGGGCTGCCGGCGCCGGTGCTGATGACCCTCCTGGGGATCGTCCTGGCGCTGCTGGACTTCGTACCGAATGTCGGCATCCCGCCGGAGCTGATCCTGCCGCTGCTGCTGCCGCCCCTGCTCTACGCGGCCGTACGGCGGACCTCCTGGCGGCAGTTCGCGGCGAATCTGCGGCCCATTCTGCTGCTGGCCGTGGCGCTGGTGTTCGTCACCACGCTGTGCGTCGCCCTGGTGGCCAACGCGATCGTGCCGGGCCTCGGGGTCGCGGCGGCGGTGGCGTTGGGCGCGCTGGTCGCCCCGCCCGACCCGGTGGCCGCGACCGCCGTCGCCGGACAGCTCGGACTGCCCCGCCGGCTGGTCTCCATCCTGGAGGGCGAGGGGCTGTTCAACGATGTCACCGCGATCGTGCTCTACCACGTGGCCATCGCCGCCGCCGTCAGCGGCACCTTTTCGCCCTGGCGGGCGGGGCTGGACCTGGTGCTGTCCGCCGTGGTCGCGCTGGTCGTCGGGCTGGCGCTCGGCTGGTGCGCCAACAAGCTGGCGGACCTGCTGGGCGACCCCACCCTCCAGATCGGCCTGACCCTGCTGGTGCCGTTCGCCTCCTATGTCGCCGCCGAGGAACTGCACGGCTCCGGTGTCCTCGCCGTCCTGGTCACCGCGCTCTACCTCACCGACTACGCCACCGACGCCGACGATGTGATGACCCGGCTCGCCGGATCCACCTTCTGGGACATCGTCGACACCCTGGTCACCGGCGTCGCCTTCGGGCTGATCGGCCTCGAACTGCACAACGCCGTGCGGACCGCCTCCGGCCGGTGGGGTGAGCTGCTGCTGTGGTCGGGGGCGATCGTCGGCGTCGTCATCCTCGTCCGGCTGCTGTGGCTGCTCCCCGCGACCTGGGTGACCCAGCGGCTGCATGCCCGGCGCGACCACGACGACGAGGAGATCCCGACCACCTGGCGGGAGACGGTCGTCATGTGGTGGTCCGGGATGCGCGGGGTCGCCTCGGTCGCGCTGGCCCTCGCCATCCCGCTGACCACGGAGGACGGCGCCCCTTTTCCCGACCGCGACGAGATCGTGTTCATCGCGTTCGGGGTGATCATGGCGACCCTGGTGGTGCAGGGCCTGACCCTGCCCTGGCTGGTGAAACGGCTCGGGGTACGGGCCGACAGCGAGCGGGAGAAGGAGTTCGAACGGTCCCTGGCCCGCCGCGCCGCGGGCGCCGCCCGGCGCCGCCTCAGGGAGATCGAGGACGTCGAACAACTGCCGGATGAGATGAGCGAGCGGATGCTCCGCCGCGCCTATGAGATCGGGATCCGGATCGACCCTCAGCTCGGCGAGGAGGAACGGCGCGAGGGCCACGAGCAGCGCGCCCAGCGGGTCCGCCGCCTGCGCCGGATCGAACGCGAGATGCTGAGCGCGGCCCGCCACGAGGTCCTGGCGGCCCGCGGCGAGCCGGGCGCGGACCCGGGGGTGGTGGACCGGGTGCTGCGGCAGCTGGATGTCAGGAGCTTGCGGTGACTTGGGGGTGTGGGGGGTGTGGTGGGTTGGTTGGTTGGTTGGAGGGAGGGGCGGGCGGGCTGGTTGGTTGTCGGGAGGGAGGGAGGGAGGGCTGGTCCGGGGCGGGTGCCTGGCCGGTTGGTCCGGGGTGTGGATGGGGGGGCTGGCTCTGGCTGGTCGGGAGGCTGCGGCCTGCGTCTGGCTGGTCGGTACGGGTCGGGGTCCGGGGTCCGGGGTCTGGTGAGACGGTTGTCGAGGTCCCGCGCGGGGTCCGGGCCAGCGGGTGCTGACCGGTTGGTCCGGATGCTGTGGCTGACCTGCGGTCGGGCCGACCGGTCCGGAGGACGCGCCGAGCGGCCGGTTCGGGTCCGGTGGGTGGTGAGTCGGCTGTCGAGTGCCTCGCGCGCGGGGCAGGGGCTCGCCTGCGCTGACCGGCCGATGCGGCGCCCCGCACCTGTGGGCCAATCCGGGGTTCAAGTCGACCGGCGCCCAGCGCGAGGCGGCCGTCGAAGCCCCCCTCGCGAGGAACCCCGCCCCGCGAGCCCCCCGCGTCGTACGCTGTGATCATGCCTCGTAACGTCGTCATCAGCGGTGGTGGTACCGGGATCGGGCTCGCGGCGGCGCGGTTGTTCGCCGCGGACGGGGATCAGGTGCTGCTGCTCGGCCGGCGGGCCGAGGTGCTGGAGCGGGCCGGGGTGCCGGGGGCGCTGACCTTCGCGGCGGATCTCGCCGAGCCGGCCGAGGTGCGCGCGGTGGCGGCGTTCGTGGCGCGGGAACTGGGCACCGTGGATGTGCTGATCCACAGCGCGGGCGGCAACGGGCTGCTGGAGCCGCCCGCCCCCGGTGACGACCCCCTCGACGCCGTCGCCCACTCCTGGAACCTCACCTTCCGGAGCAACACGCTGAGCGCCGCCCTGCTCACCGAGGCGCTCAGGGACCGGCTCGCCGAGCCGGGCGGCCGGGTGCTGTTCCTCAGCTCGATCGCCGCGTACCGGGGCACCGGCGTCGTGGCCTACGCGGCGGCCAAGGCGGCCCTGCACCCCTACGCCCACCGGCTGGCCCGGCAACTGGGGCCGCGCGGGGTGACCGTGAACGTGGTCGCGCCGGGGTACATCGAGGACACCGACTTCTTCGGCACCGGCACCGGCACCGGCGAGGAGGACGAGCGGCGGCGGGAGCGGGCCCGTGCCGAGGCCCTGACCGGGCGGACCGGTATGCCCGGCGATGTCGCCGCCACCTTGCACTGGCTCGCCTCCCCGCGCGCCGGGCACATCACCTCCCAGATCGTGCAGGTCAACGGGGGAGCGGAACGCGGCCACTGAGACCGCCGTCACCGACACCGCCGTCACTGAGACCGCCGTCCTGGAGAGACCCCCTCAGCCGCGTTCCGGCGGCCGGTGCGGCTCCACCGCGCGGCGTGGACCGGGGGCGCCCCCGGAGGGACGCCGCTCACCGTTCACCCCCGGCGCCGGGACGGCCTCCGCGGTGTTGACCCGGGGCAGCGCGTAAGGATGCTCCCGGACCAGCCAGTCGAGCATCTGCTCGCGCACGGTCACCCGTACCGTCCAGATGTCGTCGGCGTCCTTGGCCGTCACCAGGGCCCGCACCTCCATGGTGTTCGGGGTGGAGTCGGTGACCGAGAGATCGACGGAGCGGCCGTCCCACGCCGGGCACGCGCGCAGGATGTCCCGCAGCCGCTCGCGCATCAGCGCCGTCGGCGCCGAGTGGTCGAGCTGCCAGAGGACCGTGCCGGTCATCTGCGGGGTGCCGCGCGACCAGTTCTCGAACGGCTTGGACGTGAAGTACGACACCGGCATGGTGATCCGGCGCTCGTCCCAGGTCCGTACGGTGAGGAAGGTCAGGGTGATCTCCTCGACCACGCCCCACTCGCCGTCCACCACCACCGTGTCGCCCATTCTGACCATGTCGCCGAACGCGATCTGGAACCCGGCGAAGAGATTGCTCAGCGTGGACTGCGCGGCCACCCCGGCGACGATGCCGAGGATGCCGGCCGACGCCAGCAGCGAGGCACCGGCCGCGCGCATCGCCGGGAACGTCAGCAGCATCGCCGCCACCGCCACCACCCCGACGATCGCCGCCACCACCCGCATGATCAGCGTCACCTGGGTGCGCACCCGGCGCACCCGCGCCGGATCCCGTTCGGAGTTGCTGCTGGCGTAGCGGGAGTACGACGCCCCGACCACCGCCGCCGCGATCCGTACCGCCAGCCAGGCGGTCGACCCGATCAGCAGCAGCGTCAGCAGCCGCCCGATGCCCTCGCGGAACTCGGTCAGCAGCCGGGCCTGGTCGTAGGAGCCTCTGAGCAGGGCGGCGCACAGCACCAGCTGGTACGGCACCCGGGCGCGGCGCAGCCCGCCCCACAGGGACGTGCCGCCGTGCCGTTCGTCGGCCTTGCGCAGGACGAGGTCGGTGGCCCAGCCGATGACCAGGGTCAGCAGCACCGAGCCACCGATCACGATCAGGGGGCGGAGCAGATTTTCCATGTCAGTGAACGTAACCGCGGATCGGGGGTCGTGAACCTATGAGTCCGCGGCGGGTAGCGGGCGGCGGACCGGTGGTGTCAGTGGCGGGGAGCGGGCGGCGGGCCGGTGGTGTCAGTGGCGGCTGGCACGATGGGGGCATGGACATCGTGCTCTTTCACTCGACCTACGGACTGCGGCCGGCGGTGCGGGACGCGGCCGAGCGGCTGCGCGCCGCCGGTCATGAGGTCTTCACGCCCGACCTGTTCGAGGGCCGGACGTTCGACACGGTCGAGGAGGGCCGGGCGGCCAAGGACGCCCTCGGCAAGGACGAGCTGATCAGACGGGCGGTGCTGGCCGCCGCGCCGCACTCCGGGCGCGGACTGGTCTACGCCGGGTTCTCGCTCGGCGCCTCCCTCGCCCAGACGCTGGCCCTCGGTGACGAGCACGCGCGCGGGCTGCTGCTCCTGCACGGCACCTCGGACCTCGCGCCGAACGCGTCGGTGGACGAGCTGCCGGTGCAACTGCATGTCGCCGAGCCGGACCCGTTCGAGACGGACGACTGGCTGAGCGCCTGGTACCTCCAGATGGGCAGAGCGGGCGCGGATGTGGAGGTGTACCGCTACGCGGGCGCGGGCCATCTCTACACCGACCCCGATCTGCCGGACTACGACCGGGAGGCCGCCGAGGCCACCTGGCGGGTGGCGCTCGGCTTCCTGGACTCCCTCGCGCAGGCTCACGGCAACGGCTGACGCGGCTCCCCGCTACACCGGGTCGTACGCCCGCTCCACCCGCTGCGTGCCGCTCCGGGTCCGGTACGAGCGCTGCCAGGTGGCGGTGGCGTCGGGGCGGGTGCGGTCGGAGAGGGTGTAGAAGTCCATCTGCGCCCGCTCGGCCGTGAGGTCGAGGACCCCGAAGCCGTGGCGGTCGGTGTCGACCCAGTGGACATGCCGGTTGGCGGCCCGGATCACCGGCGCGGCCAGCGCGGAGACCGTGCCCTCGGGGACGTTCACCAGATCGTCGAGGTTGTCCGAGGTGACCGAGGTGACCACGAACTCGGTGGCGGCGGAGGCGGACAGCGGATAGGTCCCGGCGTTCACGGGGACGTCGTTGGCCCAGGCCATATGGATGTCGCCGGTGAGGAAGACGGTGTTGCGGATGGCGTTGCCCCGCAGATGGCCCAGCAGTTCACGCCGGTCGTCGGTGTACCCGTCCCACTGGTCGGTGTTGATCGCCAGCCCCTCCTGGGGCAGCCCGAGCAGCTCGGCGAGCGGCTTGAGCAGCTCGGCGGCGAGCGAGCCGATCGCGAACGGGGCGATCATCACCGAGTTGCCGACCAGCCGCCAGGTGGTGTCGGCCGACGCCAGCCGGCCCTTGAGCCAGTCGAGCTGGGCGCGGCCGGTCAGGGTGCGGTCGGGGTCGTCGACCTGTCCGTCGCCGAGCGCGGCCTGCTGCGAGCGGAAGGAGCGCAGATCCAGCAGGGCGAGATCGGCGAGCCTGCCGAAGCGCAGCGCGCGGTAGGTGGTCCCGGCGACGGCCGGGCGGACCGGCATCCACTCGAAGTACGCCTGCTTGGCGGCGGCCTGCCGGTCGGCGTAGGCGCCCTCGGTGCCCTCGGTGTGGTTCTCGGCGCCGCCCGACCAGGCGTCGTTGGCGATCTCGTGGTCGTCCCAGATGGCGACACAGGCCGCCGCCGCGTGCAGCGCCTGGAGGTCGGGGTCGGTCTTGTAGCGGCCGTGGCGGGTGCGGTAGTCGGCGAGGGCGAGGATCTCGTGCGCGGGGGCGTGCGGGCGGACGGTGGTGCCGCGGGTGCCGTACTGGCCGGTGCCGTACTCGTAGATGTAGTCGCCCAGATGCAGCCAGGCGTCGAGGTCGCCGCGCGCGGCGAGATGGCGGTACGCGGAGAAGTGGCCGGCCTCCCAGTTGGCGCAGGAGACCACGCCGAAGCGCAGGCCCGGCACGCTCGCGTCGGCGCCGGGAGCGGTGCGGGTGCGGCCGACGGGGGAGTCGGTGCCCCCGGCGGAGAAGCGGTACCAGTAGGCGGTGGCGGGCGCCAGACCGCGGATGTCCGCCTTGACGGTGTGGTCGGTGGCCGCCCGCGCGACGAGCGAGCCGCGGGCGACGACGTCGGTGAACGCCTTGTCCCGGGCGACGGTCCAGGCGACCTCGGTGTCCGGGCCGAGCCCGGAGCCGGGGGCGGCGTCGGCGGTGGGCGTCACCCGGGTCCACAGCAGGACCCCGTCGGGCAGAGGGTCGCCGGAGGCCACGCCGTGCCGGAAGGCGGGCGCGGCGGCGGCGCGGGCGGGCAGCGCGGCGGTGAGCGGGGCGGCCAGGGCGACACCGGCCGCGGCGGCCCTGACGACCGTACGGCGGCGCGGGGCGGGGGAGTCGGCGTCCGGCGCGGAGGCGGCGGCGCCTGGTGAGGATCTCTGAGGACTGGTCACGGCCGCTCAGGTTACTGAGCGGTAGAGACGGTGGTAAGGGCGGCGCACGAAGAAGCGGGCGAACTCCCGGGAATTCGCCCGCCCTTGTGCCCGAGGACGCCGGGGATTACGCGAACGGGCCCCCGGCGTCCGGCCTTTAAGGTGCTGGGCGGGCCGGGGGCGGGCCGGGGCGTCGGCCCTGGGGAGCCTCGGCGTCAGCCCTTGGCGGGTCCCGGCGTCAGCCCCTGGCGGGCCCCGGTATCAGCCCCTGGCGGGGGCCCGGCGTCAGCCCCTGGCAGGGCACCGGCGTCGGCCCCCGGCGGGGCCAGCGTCCAGCCCCTGGCGGGCCCCGGTATCAGCCCCTGGCGGGGGCCCCGGCGTCAGCCCCCGGCAGGCCCAGCGTCAGCCCCCGGCAGTGCACCGGCGTCAGCCCCCGCCAGGCCCCGGCGTCAGCCCTTGAGGGCCGCGTCCACCGCCGTGTTGAAGTCGGCCACCGTCATCGGCTGGCTGCCCTTGTCCGTGGTGAGCTTCTTGCCGTCCATGACGAAGCTCGGGGTGCCCGTCACATCGTCCTTGTTGGTGTCGAAGGACGTGGACATCGCCAGCGCCCAGGCGTCGTACGTGCCGTTGTTCACCGCGTTCTGGAACGTGGCGTTGTCCTTGAGGGCCGGGACGCTGTCGCCGATCTCGATCAGATAGCTGTCGTCGGCGAACTTGTCGTCGGACTCCTGCGGGTGGAACTTCGCCGAGTACAGCGCGGCCTTGTACTCCAGGAACGCCTCCGGGCCGACATTCAGGGCCGCGCCCAGCGCGCTCATGGCGTTCTTGGAGCCCTCGCCGTTGGAGCCGACCTGGCCGTCGCCGAGCGAGTCGCCGTCCAGGAAGGTGCCGCCCACGAACTGGACCTTGTACTTGCCGTCGGCGACATCCTTGTCGACGGTCGGGCCGACCGTCTGTTCGAAGGAGGCGCAGACCGGGCAGCGCGGGTCCTCGTAGATCTTCAGGGTCTTGGGCGCGTCGGCCTCGCCGATGACGACCGAGGTGCCGTCGGTGCCGGTGGTGTTGGCGGGGGCGGTGACCGTCTCGTCCTGCGCGGCCTCCCAGTGGGAGGGCTGGTTCGCCTGGACGACGGCGTAGCCTATGCCGCCGGCCGCGGCGAGCACACCGACGACGGTGGCGGCCACGGTGATCTGGCGCTTGGCCTTGGCGCGCTTGGCCTCCCGCTCGCGCTCCTGGCGCAGCCGCTCACGCGCGGCGGACTTGGCGGCACTGCTGTTTCGCTTGCTCATGGATGAATCTCCGGGTGGGGGGGCGCACGGATCGCGTGCGCGGGTCATCGGGAAGGGTGTGCGGGGCGGGGTGTCGCCCGGACCAGGACCGGACGCCGGGCGTGGTGGGTGTCCGACCGCGGGGGTGGCGTGGCTGATCGCACGGTGGCCACGCCCTTCGGGGCGTGGCGCTGCCGCCGGGATCCGGCCGTCAGGCGAAGGTGACGCCGACCGGTGGGCCGCGGCGGCCGAGGGTGTGGGAGCGGAGCAGGTCCCGCACGGCCGCCGCGCGGGGCGCGGGGCGGGGACGGCGGGGAGCCGCCGGGGCGGGCCGTACGGTGACGGCGGCCACGGCCAGCAGCAGCGGGCGGAACGTCGTCGCCGCGGCGGCGGCCAGCAGCTGGGCCAGGGCGCGCTCGCCCCGGCGGAGCCAGACCGCGGCCAGCAGCCCGATCCCGACATGGGCGGCGAGCAGCAGCCAGGCCGCCCGCGGGTCGGCGTCGGCGAAGAGCGCGGCGGCCGGGTCCGGGGTGGTGGCGGTGGCCGTCATCCGGGCCAGCGGGGAGCCGACCGGGCCCCCGCAGAGCGCCTCCAGGCCGAGCGCGCGCAGCGGACCGGTCACCGGGCCGCCCGCGGCGCCGTAACAGGCGTGCTGGCCGGCCGTGAACAGGGTGTCGACGGCCAGTTCCAGCGGGATCAGCAGGGCGGCGATCCGGCCGAGGCCCTGCTCGCGGCGGCCCGCCAGCAGATAGGCGACGGCGAAGACCGCGGCGGCAGCAGCGGCCACCGTGCCCAGCGGCAGCGGGGCCCCGGACAGCAGCACGTGCGACGCGGTGCCGAGTGTCACGACGAGTGCCGTGAACAGCGCCGCGCGGACGACTCTGGTCGGGGTCCCTGATATGTCCATCGCCGTCAGAGTGTGCCACGGAGTCCGTTAAGGGACTCCTAAAGGGTTCCTGTGGATACCGGGGCTTTCACCACGGGTGACCGGGCCGTCACAGCCCGGGGATGCGGCCGTTGCGGAACAGGTCGACGAAGATCTGGTGGTCCGCCCGCGCGCGGGCGCCGTAGCCGTGCGCGAAGTCCACCAGGAGCGGGGCGAAGCCCTCCTCGTCGGCGGCGATGGCCGCGTCGATGGCGCGCTCGGTGGAGAACGGCACCAGGGACTCGCCGGAGGTGTCGTCCGCCGCCGCGTGCATCGTCGCCGTGGCCCGGCCGAGGTCGGCGACCACCGCCGCGATCTCGTCCGGGTCGTCGAGGTCGCCCCAGCCGAGATCCACCGCGTACGGCGAGACCTCGGCGACCAGCTGGCCCGCGCCGCCCAGCTCGGTCCAGCCCAGCCACGGGTCGGCGTGCGCCTGGAGGGCGCGCTGCGACAGCACCGTGCGGTGCCCCTCGTGCTGGAAGTAGTCCCGGATCGCGGGGTCGGTCAGATGCCGGGAGACGGCCGGGGTCTGGGCCTGCTTGACGTAGATCACCACGTCGTTCTCCAGGGCGTCGCTGTGCCCCTCCAGCAGGATGTTGTACGACGGGAGCCCGGCCGAGCCGATGCCGATGCCCCGGCGCCCCACGACATCCTTCACCCGGTAGGAGTCGGGGCGGGCCAGTGAGTCCTCGGGAAGCGTCTCCAGATAGCCGTCGAAGGCGGCCAGCACCTTGTACCGGGTGGCCGCGTCCAGCTCTATGGAGCCGCCGCCGGGTGCGAAGCGGCGCTCGAAGTCACGGATCTCGGTCATCGACTCCAGCAGCGCGAACCGGGTCAGCGCGCGGGCGTCGCGCAGGACGTCCAGCAGCGGGCCCGTGGCGGTGTCCAGGGTGAAGGGCGGCACCTCGTCGCTCTTGGCGCCGGTCGCCAGCGCGTGCACCCGCTCGCGGTAGGCCAGCGCGTAGATCGTCACCAGCTCGGTGATCTGCTCGTCGCTGAGCGCCTTGGCGTACCCGATCAGCGCCAGGGAGGCGGCGAAGCGCTTGAGGTCCCAGGTGAACGGGCCGACGTACGCCTCGTCGAAGTCGTTGACGTTGAAGACCAGACGGCCGTTCGAATCCATGTACGTGCCGAAGTTCTCCGCGTGCAGATCGCCGTGGATCCACACGCGCGAGGTGCGCTCGTCCAGGAAGGGGCCGCCGCGCCGGTCCTCCACCAGGTCGTGGTAGTACAGGCACGCCGTGCCCCGGTAGAAGGCGAACGCGGACGCCGCCATCTTGCGGAACTTCACCCGGAACGCGGCCGGGTCGGCGGCCAGGAGCTGGCCGAAGGCGGTGTCGAAGACGGCGAGGATCTCCTCGCCGCGCCGCTCGTCACTGAGCTGTGGGACCGACATCGCGGGGTGCCTCCTGGTGCATGTGTACGACAGCGTTTCTGTCGTCTCCAACGGGCGGGACCGTCCGAAAGTGCCCCTCCCCGGAGCACGGCCCCGCTGTGAAGGTACGCGGGGCGGGCGCCGGATTGTCAGTGCCGAGGCATAGACTTCGGCGCTGTCCCCAGAAGTGTCCGCCCGCCTGTCACCCAGTGTTTTCCCTGGAGGTCACACCGTGTCAAAGCCGCCGTTCACGCACCTGCACGTCCACACCCAGTACTCGCTGCTGGACGGTGCCGCGCGGCTGAAGGACATGTTCAACGCGTGCAATGAGATGGGCATGACCCATATCGCCATGTCCGACCACGGCAACCTGCACGGGGCGTACGACTTCTTCCACACCGCGAAGAAGTCCGGGGTCACCCCGATCATCGGGATCGAGGCGTATGTCGCCCCCGAGTCCCGGCGCAACAAGCGCAAGATCCAGTGGGGCCAGCCGCACCAGAAGCGGGACGACGTCTCCGGTTCCGGCGGCTACACCCACAAGACGATGTGGGCGGTCAACGCCAAGGGGCTGCACAACATCTTCCGGCTCTCCTCCGACGCCTACGCCGAGGGCTGGCTCCAGAAGTGGCCCCGGATGGACAAGGACACCATCTCCCAGTGGTCCGAGGGCATCGTCGCCTCCACCGGCTGCCCCTCCGGCGAGCTCCAGACCCGGCTGCGCCTCGGCCAGTACGACGAGGCGCTCAAGGCCGCCGCCGACTACCAGGACATCTTCGGCAAGGACCGCTACTTCCTGGAGCTGATGGACCACGGCATCGAGATCGAGCACCGGGTCCGCGACGGCCTGCTGGAGATCGGCAAGAAGCTCGGCATCCCGCCCCTGGTCACCAACGACTCGCATTACACCTACGCGCACGAGGCGACCGCCCATGACGCCCTGCTGTGCATCCAGACCGGCAAGAACCTCTCCGACCCCGACCGCTTCAAGTTCGACGGCACCGGCTACTACCTGAAGTCCACGGACGAGATGTACGCCATCGACTCCTCGGACGCCTGGCAGGAGGGCTGTGCCAACACCCTGCTGATCGCCGAGATGGTCGACACCACGGGCATGTTCGAGTCCCGCAATCTGATGCCCAAGTTCGACATCCCCGACGGCTACACCGAGGTCACCTGGTTCCAGGAGGAGGTCCGCCTCGGCATGGAGCGCCGCTTCCCCGGCGGCGTCCCCGAGGACCGGATGAAGCAGGCCCACTACGAGATGGACGTCATCATCTCCATGGGCTTCCCCGGCTACTTCCTGGTCGTCGCCGACTTCATCATGTGGGCCAAGAAGCAGGGCATCGCGGTCGGCCCCGGCCGGGGCTCCGCGGCCGGCTCGATCGTCGCGTACGCCATGGGCATCACCGACCTCGACCCGATCCCGCACGGGCTGATCTTCGAGCGGTTCCTCAACCCCGAGCGCATCTCGATGCCCGATGTCGACATCGACTTCGACGAGCGCCGGCGCGTCGAGGTCATCCGGTACGTGACGGAGAAGTACGGCGCCGACAAGGTCGCCATGATCGGCACCTACGGCACCATCAAGGCCAAGAACGCGATCAAGGACTCCGCGCGCGTGCTGGGCTACCCGTACGCGATGGGCGACCGGCTCACCAAGGCCATGCCGCCGGACGTCCTCGGCAAGGGCATCCCGCTCTCCGGCATCACCGACTCCGCCCACCCCCGCTACGGCGAGGCGGGCGAGATCCGCGGGATGTACGAGAACGAGCCCGATGTGAAGAAGGTCATCGACACCGCCCGCGGTGTGGAGGGCCTGGTCCGGCAGATGGGTGTGCACGCGGCCGGTGTGATCATGTCCAGCGAGACCATCACCGAGCACGTCCCGGTCTGGGTCCGGCACACCGACGGGGTGACCATCACCCAGTGGGACTACCCGAGCTGTGAGTCGCTCGGCCTGCTGAAGATGGACTTCCTGGGCCTGCGCAACCTGACGATCATGGACGACGCCGTCAAGATGGTGAAGTTCAACAAGGGCGTCGACATCGACCTGCTGGGCCTCCCGCTGGACGACCCGACGACCTTCGAACTGCTCCAGCGCGGCGACACCCTCGGCGTCTTCCAGTTCGACGGCGGCCCCATGCGCTCCCTGCTGCGTCTGATGAAGCCCGACAACTTCGAGGACATCTCCGCCGTCTCGGCCCTGTACCGCCCCGGCCCGATGGGCATGAACTCGCACACCAACTACGCCCTGCGCAAGAACGGCCAGCAGGAGATCACCCCGATCCACCCGGAGCTGGAGGAGCCGCTCAAGGAGGTCCTGGACGTCACCTACGGCCTGATCGTCTACCAGGAGCAGGTGCAGAAGGCCGCGCAGATCATCGCCGGGTACTCGCTGGGCGAGGCCGACATCCTGCGCCGGGTGATGGGCAAGAAGAAGCCCGAGGAACTCGCCAAGAACTTCACCATCTTCCAGGCCGGCGCCCGCAGGAACGACTACAGCGACGAGGCCATCCAGGCCCTGTGGGACGTCCTGGTCCCGTTCGCCGGCTACGCCTTCAACAAGGCCCACTCGGCCGCGTACGGACTGGTCTCCTACTGGACCGCCTATCTCAAGGCGAACCACCCCGCCGAGTACATGGCCGGGCTGCTCACCTCGGTCAAGGACGACAAGGACAAGTCGGCGATCTATCTCAACGAGTGCCGCCGCATGGGCATCAAGGTGCTCCCGCCCAACGTCAACGAGTCCATGTCCAACTTCGCCGCCCAGGGCGACGACGTGATCCTCTTCGGCCTCTCCGCGGTCCGCAACGTCGGCACCAATGTGGTCGAGTCGATCATCAAGTGCCGCAAGGCCAAGGGGAAGTACGCCTCCTTCCCCGACTACCTCGACAAGGTCGAGGCGGTCGTCTGCAACAAGCGGACCACGGAATCGCTGATCAAGGCCGGTGCCTTCGACTCCATGGGGCACACCCGCAAGGGCCTGACCGCGCAGTACGAACCGATGATCGACAATGTGGTCGCGGTCAAGCGCAAGGAGGCCGAGGGACAGTTCGACCTCTTCGGCGGCATGGGCGACGCCGACACCAGCGAGCCGGGCTTCGGCCTCGACGTGGAGTTCTCGCCCGAGGAGTGGGAGAAGACCTACCTGCTCGCCCAGGAGCGGGAGATGCTCGGGCTGTATGTGTCCGACCACCCGCTGTTCGGGCTGGAGCATGTGCTCTCCGACAAGGCCGACGCGGGCATCTCCCAGCTCACCGGCGGCGACTTCGGTGACGGCGCGGTGGTCACCATCGGCGGCATCATCTCCGGCCTCCAGCGCAAGATGACCAAGCAGGGCAACGCCTGGGCCATCGCCACCGTGGAGGATCTGGCCGGTTCCATCGAGTGCATGTTCTTCCCTGCGACCTACCAGCTGATCTCCACCCAACTCGTCGAGGACGCGGTGGTGTTCGTCAAGGGCCGCCTCGACAAGCGGGAGGACGTCCCCCGGCTGGTCGCGATGGAGCTGATGGTCCCCGATCTGTCGATGGCGGGCACCAACGCGCCGGTGGTGCTCACCATCCCGGCCACCCGGGTCACCCCGCCGATGATCAGCCGCCTCGGCGAGATCCTCCAGCACCACAAGGGCGACAGCGAGGTGCGGATCAAGCTCCAGGGGCCGACGAGGACGACCGTGCTCCGCCTCGACCGGCACCGGGTGAAGCCGGACCCGGCGCTGTTCGGCGATCTGAAGGTGCTGCTGGGTCCGTCCTGCCTGGCGGGCTGAGACCTCCCCGCCCATGAGCACAGGAGAGGGGCGCATCCCGTCGTGGGTGCGCCCCTCGGTCGTACCCGGGCCTCCGGGCCGGTCCCGCGTTTCCGGGGCCGTATCCGGGGTCCGAGCCCCGGGGCTCCGCTCGCGCGGACCTCAGTTGTGGCCGAAACGCTTCTGCCGGCCCTTGCGCGCCATGTCGGCCGGCGTCACCTGCTGTGCCTGCTGCTCGATCGACGACTGCTCGGCCGACTGCTGGCTGCGCTCCGACTGCGGCTGCTTGCGTTCCTGCTTCTTGTTCTTGGCCATGATGTCTCCGCCTCCTGAGGGAGTTCTGGGGGCCGGGCCCGGGACCACATTCACATACGCTGACATCGATCGCATTTCGGATAATTACCGTCTGTGACAGGACGGGTGGCGTGGCGTACCCCGCAAACGCCACGCCGAAGATCGAGTTCGGGCCGTTAACCTCCGCGCCGTCGGGCAGACTCGAAGAAAGCCCCAAGCAAACCTCCCAGGAAGAGGGTGAGTCGCGTGGACCGCTGCATCGTCCTGGTGGACGCCGGGTATCTGCTCGGGGCCGCCGCGAGCCTCCTGGCCGGAGAGCCCTCCAGGTCCCGCATCACCGTCGACCACGCCGCCCTCATCCAGGGCCTTCGTGACCGCGCCGAGTCCGACACCGAGCAGCCGCTGCTGCGCATCTACTGGTTCGACGGCGCCCCCGACCGGGTGCCCCAGCCCGAGCACCGCAGACTGCGGGTGATGCCCCGGGTGACCGTCCGGCTGGGCGCCCTCACCCGCAGTGACGGCCGCTGGGCCCAGAAGGGCGTCGACGCCGCGATGCACGCCGAGCTGACCGAGCTGGCCCGCAACCGCGCCTGCTCCGATGTCGTCCTGGTCACCGGCGACGGCGATCTGCTGCCGGGCATGATGGCCGCCAAGGAGCACGGGGTCGCCGTCCACCTGTGGGCCGTCCAGGCCGCCGACGGGGACTACAACCAGTCCGAGGACCTGGTCGCCGAGGCCGATGAGCGGCGGGTCCTCGACCGGGCCTGGATCACCCGCGCGGTACAGGCCAAGGAGCGGGTGTGCGCGCCGCCGCCCGCGCCCCGGCCGGAGATCGCCGCGATCTTGTCGGCGCCGCTGCCCGAGGGTGCCCTCGCGGCGGTGGAGCGGCCCGCCCGGGAGAGCGCCCACCCGGCCGCCGCGGCGCCGGGAGGCGGCGAGGAGCGGGTGCCCGCAGTGGCGAAAGGGGTGCCCACCCCCAAGGACCTCGCCGCGCTGCGCGCGCCCGGCGCGCACCCCGACAAGCCCCATCCGGCCACGGCGACACTGCGGTGGTCGTCCGACAAGGGGTGGGTCGACCGGCCCGGTGGCGCCGCGGAGCCGCCGGAGGTCGCCGCGATGCCGACGCTGGCGCAGCTGACCACGGCGGAGCAGCGGTGGGCCGACCGGGAGGAGGACATCACCACGGTCGGCGGCGATCCTTACGAGGTGGGGCAGGTCTTCGCCCGGCGGTGGCTGGCACGCCTCGGTGACCAGGTGCATGTGCAGCGGCTGTCCGGGATGTATCCGAGGGTTCCGCACCGCATCGACGGTGAGCTGCTGCGGTACGCGGCGCGGTTCGGGCTGCTCGCGCACAAGGACGACCAGATCGACGAGCACGACCGGTACGCGATCCGGGCGGGGTTCTGGCGGGAGATCGATGTACGGACCGGCGCGGAGCGCAATCCTGCGGGGGAGTAGGACGGGGGAGTAGGAGGGGGTTGTCGGTCGGGTGCGGGTGGGTGGGGGCTGATCGCGCGGTTCTCCCCCAGAGGGGGCACCCCCAGCGCCCCTTTAGGTGCGTTGCTGCTTTCCTGCGTTGAAAAGTGCAGTGCTGGGACACCCCGGAGCAGGACGGGGCATGGGACCCCTTAGGGTGCTTCTTTGTGAGTACGCGCCCGGCCTCCGCCATCCACGACTGCCGTGAGGTCGTGTGCGCGGTGCGCGGGCTGACCAAGACCTATCCGGCGGTGCGGGGGCGGCGCGGGGTGCCGGCGACGCCCGAGGTGCGGGCCGCGGACGGGGTGCGGCTGGAGGTGCGGCGCGGGGAGATCTTCGGGCTGCTCGGGCCGAACGGCGCCGGGAAGTCCACCGTCGTACGGCAGATCACCGGGCTGATGCGGCCCGACAGCGGCAGCGTCGAGATCCTCGGGCACGACATCGTGCGCCATCCGGAGCGGGCCTCGCGGATCCTCGCCTACCTCGGACAGGAGTCCACCGCGCTGGACGAGCTGACGGTGTCCCTGGCCGCCGAGACCACCGGGCGGCTGCGCGGGCTCGAAGTGAAGCGGGCGCGGGCCGAGCGGGACGACGTACTGGACGAACTGGGGCTCGCGCCGATCGCCGGGCGGGCGCTGAACAAGCTGTCCGGCGGGCAGCGGCGGCTGGCCTGTTTCGCCGCCGCGCTGGTCGGTGAGCGGCCCCTGCTGGTGCTGGACGAGCCGACCACCGGCATGGACCCGGTCGCCCGCCGCGCCGTCTGGTCCGCCGTGGACCGCCGCCGCGCCGAGCGCGGTACGACCGTGCTGCTGGTCACCCACAACGTCATCGAGGCCGAGACCGTACTGGACCGGGTCGCCGTCCTGGAGCGGGGCCGGGTGATCGCCTGCGACACCCCGGCCGGGCTCAAGGAGCGGGTCGCCGGAGAGGTGCGGGTGGAACTGGTGTGGCGGGAGCGGGCGCCGCTGGACGTCCCCGAGGTCGCCGCGCTGCGCGGGGCCGCGCAGGAGAACGGACGGCGCTGGACGCTCCGGCTCGCCCCCGACGAGGCCCGCGCGGTCGTCGCCACGGTCACCGGCGGGGCCGCCTTCGCCGCGCTGGACGACTTCACGCTCGCCACGCCCAGCCTGGAGGACGTCTACCTGGCGCTGGGCGGCGGGGCGCGGCAGGGGCTGGTGAAGGCGTGAGCGACGGCGGCGGAATGAGTGGCTCCGGGTCCGGGGCCGTATGCGTATGCGTGGATGCGTGGACATGAGGACCGCGGTCGTAGGAACGAACCCTGGGAAGGGGAGCAGCACGACGTGAGTGTCGTACCCGCAGAGGTGCTGCCGGGCAGTGCCCTGGCTTCCGACGAACGGCCCCGGCGCGCCGCCGCCGAGCTGGGGCCGCGGGCGCGGCTGTGGCCGTCGCTGGCGGCCGTGTACCGGGCGCAGCTGTCGCGGGCGCGGGTGGCGCGGATCCCGCTGCTGTTCGTGGCGACCTTCCAGTCCGTCGGCATCCTGATCATGATGCGCGGGGTGGTGGACGGCGGCAGCCAGGCCGAGGCGGTGGTCGCCGGGTCGTCCATCCTGGTCGTCGCGTTCGTCGCGCTGAATCTGCTCGCCCAGTACTTCGGCCAGCTGCGCGCCACCGGTGGTCTGGACCACTACGCCACCCTGCCGGTGCCACCGGCCGCGGTGGTGCTGGGCGCGGCGGGCGCGTACGCGTCCTTCACCGTCCCGGGGACGCTGGTCACGGCGGTGTTCGGATGCGTGCTGTTCGGGCTGCCGCTGACCAACCTCTGGATCCTGATCGCCGTGATCCCGCTGGCCGGGGCCGCGCTCGCCGGGCTCGGCGCCGCGCTCGGGCTGCTCGCCCCCCGCCCGGAACTGGCGACCCTGCTCGGCCAGCTCGGTATGTCGGCGGCCCTGCTCCTCGGGGTGCTGCCGCCCGAGCGGATGCCGGAACTGGTCCGGTTCGCCCGCGATCTGCTGCCCTCGACCTACGCGGTCGAGGCGTACGTGCGGACCTTCGCCGGGCGCGCCGAATGGGCGCATGTGCTGGGTGACCTGGCCGTGTGCGCCGGGGTCGGGGTGATCTCGCTGGCGGTGGCGACCTGGGCGTACCGCCGGGCGGCCGTCCGGTGACGCGCCGCACAGGCGGGCCTGGCACGATGTCAGAGTGACCGCTCCTTTGACGCCGCCCCCGCCGCCGCACGAACAGCCCCCGGACGGCGGCCCGTCCGCGTCCGGCGGCCCCTGGCAGGCGCCGGAGGGCGAGACGTACGGCGCCCAGGGCGCCCACTGGGACGCCGCCGCGGCCGGGCCGCCGGCCGGGCCCGGGTTGCGCACCGAGATACGGGAAGCCGGCGTGGTCCTGGCCGCGCTGGCCGTGCTCGGGGTGGGACTCGGGGCGCTGTGGTCCTGGCTGGCGCCGAGGGTGCCGCTGGTGGGGGATGTGGTGGACGGCGCGTGGGCGGTGTACGTGCGCGACACCGAGGGGGAGCAGGCGATCGGGGTGGACGGCACGTTCACCCTGCTGGCGCTGGTGTTCGGGGCGGTGACGGCGGTCGCGGTGTTCGTCTGGCGGCGGCGCGGCGGAGTGCCGCTGGTGGTGGCGCTGGGGGTGGGCGGTCTGATCGCCTCCCTGATCGCCTGGCGGACCGGCATGTGGCTGGGTCCCACGGACGATGTCCTCGCCCATGCCCAGGAGGTCGGCCGGAACGTGTCCTTCTCGGCGCCCCTGGAACTCGGCGCGAAGGGCGCGCTGCTGGCGTGGTCGGTGGCGGCCCTCCTGATCCACCTGGGCCTGACCGCCCTCTTCGGGCCCCGGGACGAGCAGGCGTAGCCTTCCCGGGCGCTGCTCGCCCCTGTGGGGGTCGTGGGGCGCCGCCCGCGCCCGGGAGGCCCGGGGAGTGGCCGACGCCCTCAGAGGTGCCCTACAGGCGCTCTGGGCGCCGTTTACGCGGGCCGCCTCCCGTGGTTCGCCCGGCGTTTCCGTATCCGCCACTTCCGCTTGCGCGTCCTCTTCGACATGCCCTTCCTCATTAGCGGAAGAAGAGAGCGGCGTCGAGGGGCCGGGGGCTGAGGGCCGGGCGGGAGGCGGCGGCGCCGGGCGAACCACGGGAGGCAGCTGGTCCCGCCGTTGGGCGAGAGGCGGCGGTGGCTGGTCCCGCTGTTGTGCGAGAGGCGGGGGTGGCTGGTCCCGCCATGGGGCGGGCGGCGGCGGTGGCTAGTCCCGCCCGATCGCGGCCACCACCGCGCCCGTCAGCGTCGCCAGGTCCCCCGGTGACAGCTCCACCTCCAGGCCCCGCCGGCCCGCCGAGACGCAGATCGTGGGGTGCGCCGACGCCGACGCGTCCAGGACCGTGGGCAGGCGCTTGCGCTGGCCGAGCGGGGAGATACCGCCCCGTACGTAGCCCGTCGTCCGCTCCGCCGCCGCCGGGTCCGCCATCGCCGCCTTCTTGCCGCCGACCGCCGCCGCGAGCGCCTTGAGGTCCAGCGACCCCGCGACCGGCACCACCGCGACCGTCAGAGCCCCGTCGACCTCCGCCACCAGCGTCTTGAACACCCGCTCGGGCGACACCCCCATCGCCTCGGCCGCCTCCTCGCCGTAGGACGGGTGCGCGGGATCGTGGTCGTAGGCGTGCACGGTGTACGTCACTCCCGCCGCCGTCAGCGCCACCGTCGCCGGGGTGCCGCCCCCCGACTGCTTCGCCTTCTTCGCCATCCGTGCCCTCCAGCCGGCCGTTCAGTTCAGACTCGTCGGCCCACGGGTCAGATCCGCGGCCGGCAAGGACGGCAGCGTACGGATGATCGCGGTCTCCGTGCGCAGGAGTTTCAGTTCGTCGCGCAGCCGGGACGCCGCGTCCGGGGCCTGGAGGAGGCGCTGCTTGGTCGGGGTGTCGAGCATCATCGCGGCGGCGACCAGGTACGACACCACCTGCGGCTCGTCCGGCAGTTCCGCGCCGCTCGCCAGGGACCGTTCCCGGGCCCCGGCGAGTCGCTTCTGGTACTGGCGGAACGCCCTCAGGACGCCCTCCGCCAGCGCGCCCGCCTCGTCGCCCGGCTCCTCCGGCAGGGTCTCCACCTCGGCGGTCAGAAACGGACCGGACGCGTCCACGGACAGCAGCCGGACCCGGGTCGTACCGGTGGCCAGCACCTCGAAGGTGCCGTCCGGACGCTCCCGGATCGTCGCCGCGTCCGCCACGCACCCCACCTGGTGGAACGCCTTGAGCGGGTCGGGGCCGAAACCGGCCGAGGGCCCGCGTTCGGGCAGCGCGGTCGGATCGGGCAGGCCCGGGGAGGTCGGCGCCACCTCGTGGCCGTCGCGGATGGCCACGACGGCGAAGCGGCGCGGTTCGTCCTCGGACGTCTTCAGGAGCGTGCGCATCAACGCGCGGTAGCGCTCCTCGAACACATTGAGCGGGAGCACCAGCCCCGGGAACAGCACCGAGTTCAGGGGGAAGAGCGGGAGCCGGTCGGTCGTCACGCCGCAGAAGCCTAGTGGTCGCCGCGGTGGGCGTGTCCGCCGTGCCCACCAGATGGGAGCGGAAAGCCGGTCCGCGAGGCCCCGGAGGGGGCCGTCCGCAGCTCCCGGCGGGCCAGCAGGAACAGGCCCAGCGGGTCGTCCGCGACCCGGTCCCAGGGGAACGAGGTGGCGTACGGGCCGATCAGCCGCAGCTGCTCCAGCGCGTCGGCGCGGCGCTCCAGCCGGATCAGGACGAAGGCGAGGACATTGCGGATCCCGGCCGGCCAGGGGTCGGCCGGGGCGAAGGAGGCGGACAGCCCGATCGCCCGGTCCGCCGCCGCGTCCAGCCGGGCGCGGGGCACGGCGTCGCCGCAGCCGTCGGTGAGATAGCCGAACGCGGCGCGCACCGCGAGCGCCCGGACGAGCGAGCCGGGCGGGGCGTCGTCGGCGGCGGGCTCGGCGAAGTCGAAGCACTCCCGGTGCGAGCCGTGCCAGGACGCGGCGAGGTACTTCAGGGCGGCCACATGGCAGCCGTAGTGGTGCGGCGAGCGCCGCACCGCCTCGGCCCACAGGCGCTCGAACTCCGCGTGCCCCGCGTGCCCGCCCCGCGCCCGGTCCAGCGCGAGCCGCCAGGGCACCGGATCGTGCGGTACGGCGTCGGCGGCGGCCGTCACCAGCGCGCCCACCGGCGCCAGCAGCTCCGCGCGGGCGGGGGAGCGCCAGGCCCGGTCGGCGGCGAGCTGCGCGGCGACCAGCAGCGCGTCCGGGTCCTCCCGGCCGCCGGGGGCGGCCCGCCAGGAGTCGAACCACTCGGTGCGGGCGTGCGCGAACGCGGCGAGGCGGCGGGCGTAGCGGTCCCGGTTCTCCCACTCGGCCGCCTCCCGGGTCCCGGACAGCAGCTCGGCCGCCGCCTCCCACTCCCCGCGCCCGGCGGCCACCAGGGCGGGCCCGAGCCGGTCGTCGGGCGCGTCGAGCAGCACCTCGTCGTCGGCCGGCAGCCCGGCGGCGAGGTGCCCGGCCGGACGTGACGGGGCACCCCGGGCGATCCGGGCACCGCGCATGAAAGGGGGCAGCAGAGCCATGGTGTCGACCATTGAAAGTCCGAGCCTCGGCGTCGCGCCAGCCTCTCCACACAACCTCCGGAAAGTTGTACGCGCCCGGGTCAAGGGCGGGTAAAGCGTCAGGAACCAGGCCACCGAGACCCTCGCGAAGACGTCACTTTCTTCGCCGTAACTCCGCAATCACCGTGCTTTCCGCCCGGTCTCCTCGTGTTTTCCTTGGCAGCCGGTCGCGCTCCTTCCGGGAGTCGGTCGCTCCTTCTGCGGCAGCCGGTCGCTCCTTCGGCGGCAGCGGGTCGTTCCGTCCGTGGCAGCTGGTCGCTCGTTACGCGGGAGCGGGTCGTTCCGCCCGCGGGGGCGGGTCGTTCCGTCTGCGGGAGCGGGTCACGCCTCCCGTGGGGGCGGGTCACGCCTCCTGCGTGGGCGGGTCACGCCTCCTGCGAAGGCTGGCCGCGTCTTGCGCGCGGGCCGGTCGCGTCTTGCGCGGGGGCCGTCCCGTCCTGCGCGGGGGCTCGGTCTCGCTTTCCGTGGGGCTCGTCCCGTCTTTCGGTAGGGGCGGGTCTCGCTTTTCGCGGGGGTGGTGCTGCTCTCCCCGAGGGACGGTTCAGCTTTCCCTGGGGGACGGTCCCGTCGTCCGCAGGAGTCGGCCTCGCCTCCCCGGGGGACAGTCCCGCCGTCCGCGGAAGTCGGCCTCGCCTTCCCGTCGGGGGACGGTCCCGTCGTCCGCAGCCCCCGCCCCCCGGCCTAGCCTTCCCGCCGGAGGACGGTCCCGCCGTCCACAGGAGCCCCGTATCGCCACTCGCCGGGGCCGGTCACGCCTCCCACCAGAGGCCCGTCCCCGCCCTCCGCAGAGGTCCGTCCCGCCGCCCCGCCAGAGGCCCGTCCCGCCCTGCGGAGGCCCGTCCCGCCGTCCCGGGAGCCGGGTCCCGGGACATGATGGTGCGGTCGGCGCCGACGATGTCCCGGGAGCCGGGTCCCGCCGTCTCTAAGAGCCGGGTTCCGCCGTCCCCGGGAGCCGGGAGCCGGGTCCCGCCGTCCGCAGGACCCGTCACCCCTTCCGCAGGACCCGTCCCGCCGTCCGCAGGACCGCCCGCAGGACCGTCCGTAGGACCCGTCACGCCTTCCGCAGCAGCCGTGTCGCCCCCGCCGCCACCGTCGTGGCCAGGATCCAGCCGGTCAGGACCAGTGCCGTCGACAGCCACTGCCAGCCGCCGCGCAGCTGCCAGAACCCGACCTGGCCGAGATCGATCACCGGCAGGAGCAGATCCAGCGCGAACAGCGCCGGGTTCCACGGCGGATCGCCCGCGTTGCCGCTCGGCGTCGGCTTCCCGGCGTACGCGAAGGCCAGCGAGCCCGCCGCCCACAGCACCGCCATCCACACCGCGGCCCGCGCCGGGCGGTAGCCGTAGGCCACCGTCACATCCTGGGCGAAGCCCCACAGCTTCGCGGCGGGCGGCAGCGTCTCGCGGCGGTGCCGCTGCTTGGCGAGCAGCACCTCGCGCGCGTCCTCCTCCTCGCCGCCCGCGCGCAGCACCGCCGCCAGCCGCTCGTACGGCTCCGGGTTGTACTCGGCGGTCGCCGCCGACACCCAGGCCAGCCGCTCGGCCAGCGGGAACGGGCCCTGCGGCACCAGGTTCTCGTAGGTGAAGCCGCCCATGTGGAGGCGGCCGGGGCCCGGCCACGCCGCCGCCCGGTCCACCAGGTTCACGATCCGCGCCCCGGACAGCACCACCTTGCCGCGCTGCGGACGCTCACCCAGGAACCGCAGCTCGGGCACCTGGACCCGGCGCAGCGACAGCCCCTGGTCGTCGGTGAAGACGAACCGGGCCCGCTCCATGTCCACCGCGTCCCCGAACCGCCCGTCGTCCAGCCGGACCCCGCCCCGGCACTCGAAGCGCTGGACCGGCGTCCCGCGCGCGGGTGTCCGGCCGCTGAGCTGGAGACCGCCGAGGCCCGCCGGGGTGAGATACAGGGTGCGCTCCACGGTCAGCTGCGGAGCGTTCAGCGCCAGCCGGGAGTACGGGTTGACCAGCCGCGCCCCGCGCAGGCTCAGCGAGACCCCGACCGTGGCGCCGCGCAGGCTCAGCTCGCCGTGCGACTCCAGCATCTCCGCCTGGAGGTCCTGGCCGACGGTCAGCCCGTCCGCCGCGATCGACCGCCCGCCGCGGTCCCGGTACACCACGGCCTGGTTCAGCAGCAGATCGGTGCCGATATGGGCGTCGGTGAGCCGGACGCCGTTGTGGAAGCGGCAGCGCGGCAGATGCAGATCGCCCTCGGTGTGCACCCGGGCCGCCTCCAGCCGCGGCACCGAGCAGTCCACCAGGCGCAAGGTCCGGAACCGCGCCTCCGGCACCAGCACCTCGTTCTCGAACCGGCAGCCGCTCAGCTCGACATACGGCTCGACCGCGCCGCCCGCCAGGTCCAGCGTGCCGCTGATGTGCGCGCCGGTCAGTTTCAGCGCGGCGACCCGGCCCGCGTGCGGCGCCGGCCCGTCCAGCAGCAGCCAGCACACCACGCGGGCCCGCACCGTCCGCTCCGGCCCCCAGGGATGCCCGCCGTGCGGGTCGTCCACGGTGGGGTCGCCGCTGCGCAGATCGTGCTCGCCGCCGTCGCGGTAGGCCCGCCACATACCGGCCTCCGCCTCGGTCAGCTCCTCCGGCGGCTCCCGTGGCGTCTCCTCGGGCCGCTCGGGCAGCCGACCGGGCTGCTGCCCTTGCGGACCTTGCGGTCCTTGCTGACGCTGTTGACGTTGTTGTCCTAGTTCGCCGGTCCGCAGACCGGCCCCCTCGGTCACGATGTCCCTTCCTCCCCGTCGCGTGCGGTGCTCTGTGGGGTTCCCATGGGCGCCCGTACGGATGCGCTGCACAGATGCGCTGCACAGATGCGCTGTACGGAGCTGCCGTACGGATGTCGTCGGTCTCTGGTTCTGGATGCCGTTCGTTTCGTACAGCCGTTCATGCCCGCTGCGTAGCGTATTGAACACGGAAAGTGAAGACGATCGTCCGCGATTTCACGCGCGGTCACCGCCAGTTGTCCCGACCACTGGCGGTCCGGGACGCCGGGGACCCCCTGGGGCGGCGGTGGTCCACCGGGACGCGTATCAATCGGCGATACGCGCGAACGGTGTCCGATGGCGGTCTGCGAGAATTGACCCCGTGATCTCCCGAATCGATCTGCGCGGCGACGCCCTCCCCGAGGGACCCGCTCTGCGCGACCTGCTGCCCCGAGCCGACTTCGACGTCGCGGCTGCCCTGGACAAGGTGCGCCCGATCTGCGAGGCCGTGCATCATCGGGGCGACGCGGCGCTGATCGACTTCGCCGAGAAGTTCGACGGAGTGACCCTTCAGCAGGTCAGGGTGCCCGCCGAGGCCCTCGCCGAGGCCCTCGCCGAGCTGGACCCGGCGGTGCGCGCCGCCCTGGAGGAGTCCATCCGCCGCGCCCGGCTCGTCCACCGCGCCCAGCGCCGTACGACGCACACCACCCAGGTCGTGCCCGGGGGCACGGTCACCGAGAAGTGGGTGCCGGTCGACCGGGTCGGGCTGTACGCGCCGGGCGGGCGGTCCGTGTACCCGTCGTCCGTGGTGATGAACGTGGTGCCCGCGCAGGAGGCCGGTGTGCCCTCCCTCGCGCTCGCCTCCCCGGCCCAGAAGGAGTTCGGCGGGCTGCCGCACCCCACCATCCTGGCCGCCTGCGCCCTGCTCGGCGTGGACGAGGTCTACGCGGCGGGCGGCGCCACCGCCGTCGCGATGTTCGCCTACGGCACCGAGTCCTGCCCGCCCGCGAACATGGTCACCGGCCCCGGCAACATCTGGGTCGCCGCCGCCAAGCGCTACTTCACCGGCCGGATCGGCATCGACGCCGAGGCCGGGCCCACCGAGATCGCGGTCCTCGCCGACGACAGCGCCGACCCGGTGCACGTGGCGTCCGACCTGATCAGCCAGGCCGAGCACGACCCGCTGGCCGCCGCCGTCCTGGTCACCGACTCCCCGGACCTCGCCGACGCGGTGGAGCGCGAACTCACCCCCCAGCTCGCCGCGACCAAGCATGTGGACGACCGGATCGTCCCCGCCCTGGAGGGCCGCCAGTCCGCGATCGTGCTGGTCGACGGCGTCGAGGAAGGGCTGCGGGTGGTCGACGCGTACGGCGCCGAGCACCTGGAGATCCAGACCCGCGCCGCCGCCTCGGTGGCCGACCGGGTGCGCAACGCGGGCGCGGTCTTCATCGGCCCCTGGGCGCCGGTCTCCCTCGGCGACTACGCGGCGGGCTCCAACCACGTCCTGCCCACCGGCGGCTGCGCCTGCCACTCCTCCGGCCTGTCCGTGCAGTCCTTCCTGCGCGGCATCCACCTGGTCGACTACACCCGTGACGCGCTCGCCGAGGTCGCCCACCATGTGGTGACCCTGGCGGAGGCCGAGGACCTGCCCGCGCACGGCGCGGCGATCAAGGCCAGGTTCGACTGGAAGGTTCCCGAGGGCAAGTGAGCGGCAACACCACCCCTGACGAGACCGGGCGGGCGCCCGGTGAGGGCGACAGCCGGCGGATCGGCCTCGACGATCTGCCGGTCCGGCCCGAACTGCGCGGCAAGACCCCCTACGGCGCCCCCCAGCTGGACGTCCCGGTCCGGCTGAACACCAACGAGAACCCCTACCCGCTGCCCGAGGCGCTGGTCGAGCGGATCACCGAGCGGGTGCGCGACGCGGCCCGCCACCTCAACCGCTACCCCGACCGGGACGCGGTCGAGCTGCGCACCCGGCTCGCGGACTATCTCACCGACACCTCCGGCCACCGGGTCGGCCCGGCCAACGTCTGGGCCGCCAACGGCTCCAACGAGGTCATCCAGCAGCTCCTCCAGACCTTCGGCGGACCCGGCCGCAGCGCGATCGGCTTCGAGCCCTCCTACTCGATGCACGCCCTCATCGCGCGCGGGACCGGCACCCACTGGATCCCCGGCCCGCGCGCGGAGGACTTCTCCGTCGATCTGCCCGCCGCCGAGCGCGCCCTCGCCGAGCACCGGCCGGACGTCGTCTTCCTCACCACCCCCAACAACCCCACCGGCAACGCGATGCCGCCGGAGACCGTCCTCGCGCTCTACGAGGCGGCCCAGGCGGCGAAGCCGTCGATGGTGATCGTGGACGAGGCCTATGTCGAGTTCAGCCACGGCGACTCGCTGCTGCCCCTGCTGGCCGGGCGCCCGCACCTGGTGATCTCGCGCACGATGTCGAAGGCGTTCGGCGCGGCCGGACTCCGTCTCGGCTATCTCGCCGCCGACCCGGCGGTGGTGGACGCGGTCCAGCTGGTCCGGCTCCCGTACCACCTCTCCGCCGTCACCCAGGCGACCGCGCTGGCCGCCCTGGAGCACACCGGGACCCTGCTCGGCTATGTCGAGCAGCTGAAGACCGAACGGGACCGCCTGGTCGCCGAACTCCGCGCGATCGGCTACGAGGTCACCGCCTCCGATGCCAACTTCGTGCAGTTCGGCCGCTTCGCCGACGCCCACGCGGCCTGGCGGAGCATCCTCGACCGGGGCGTCCTGGTCCGGGACAACGGCGTACCGGGGTGGCTGCGGGTCACCGCCGGGACACCACAGGAGAACGACGCGTTCCTCGACGCGGTCCGTGAGCTGAAGAAGGAGCAGGAAGCATGAGCCGCGCAGCACGGGTCGGACGCGTCGAGCGCACGACCAAGGAGACCTCCGTCCTGGTCGAGATCGACCTCGACGGCACCGGCCGGGTCGAGGTGTCGACCGGCGTCGGCTTCTACGACCACATGCTCGACCAGCTCGGCCGGCACGGTCTGTTCGACCTCACGGTGAAGACCGAGGGCGATCTCCACATCGACTCGCACCACACCATCGAGGACACCGCCCTCGCCCTCGGCGCCGCCTTCAAGCAGGCCCTCGGCGACAAGGTCGGCATCTACCGCTTCGGCAACTGCACGGTCCCGCTGGACGAGTCCCTCGCCCAGGTCACCGTCGACCTCTCCGGCCGCCCCTATCTGGTGCACACCGAGCCCGAGACCATGGCGCCGATGATCGGCTCCTACGACACCACGATGACCCGGCACATCCTGGAGTCCTTCGTCGCCCAGGCCCAGATCGCCCTGCATGTCCACGTGCCCTACGGACGCAACGCCCACCACATCGTGGAGTGCCAGTTCAAGGCGCTGGCCCGAGCCCTGCGCTACGCCTCGGAGCGCGACCCGCGCGCCGCCGGAATCCTCCCCTCCACGAAGGGCGCCCTGTGAACGGGACCTCCACCCTGCTGATCGTCGCCGGTCTCTTCCTGGCCGGCGGGGTCTTCTCCTTCGCCAAGCAGAAGATGCCGAAGAACCTGATCGTGCTGCTCTCGGTGGGCGCCGCGATGTGCCTGGTCGCGGGCGTGCTCCGGCTGGAGGTGTGGAGTTGACCGCTGCCCGGAACGCCAGGAGCGTCGTCGTCTTCGACTACGGCTTCGGCAATGTGAGGTCCGCCGAGCGGGCCCTCGCGCGCGCGGGCGCCGAGGTCGAGATAACCCGCGACTTCGACCGCGCGATGAACGCCGACGGGCTGCTCGTCCCCGGCGTCGGCGCCTTCGCCGCCTGTATGAACGGCCTCAAGCGGGCCCGCGGCGACTGGATCATCGGCCGCCGGCTGGCCGGAGGGCGCCCGGTCATGGGCATCTGCGTCGGGATGCAGATCCTCTTCGCCCGCGGCATCGAACACGGCGTGGAGACCGAGGGCCTCGACGAGTGGCCTGGCTCCGTGGAACCCCTCCAGGCCGACATCGTCCCCCACATGGGCTGGAACACCGTCCGCCCCCCGGAGGACTCCCAGCTCTTCGCCGGCCTGGACACGGACGCCCGCTTCTACTTCGTCCACTCCTACGCGGTCCACGACTGGACCCTGGAGACCGTCAACCCCGCCCTGCGCGCCCCCCTCGTCACCTGGTCCACGCACGGCGAGCCGTTCGTCGCCGCCGTGGAGAACGGCGCCCTGTGGGCCACCCAGTTCCACCCCGAGAAGTCCGGCGACGCCGGAGCCCAGCTCCTCACCAACTGGATCGGAACCCTGTGAGCACGCTCGAACTCCTCCCCGCCGTCGATGTCCGCGACGGCCAGGCCGTCCGTCTCGTGCACGGCGAGTCCGGCACGGAGACCTCCTACGGCTCCCCCCTGGAGGCCGCCCTCGCCTGGCAGCGCGCGGGCGCCGAGTGGCTGCACCTGGTCGACCTGGACGCCGCCTTCGGCACCGGCGACAACCGGGAGCTGATCGCCGAGGTCACCCGGGCCATGGACATCAAGGTCGAGCTGTCCGGCGGCATCCGCGACGACGCCTCGCTGGCCGCCGCCCTCGCCACCGGCTGCACCCGCGTCAACCTGGGCACCGCCGCCCTGGAGACCCCCGAGTGGGTCGCCGGGATCATCGCCGAGCACGGCGACCAGATCGCCGTCGGCCTCGATGTGCGCGGCACCACCCTGCGCGGCCGGGGCTGGACCCGCGACGGCGGCGACCTCTACGAGACCCTGGAGCGCCTCGACAAGGAGGGCTGCGCCCGGTACGTCGTCACCGACATCGCCAAGGACGGCACCCTCCAGGGCCCCAACCTGGAGCTGCTGAGGAACGTCTGCGCGGTCACCGACCGACCGGTCGTCGCCTCCGGCGGGGTGTCGTCGCTGGACGACCTGCGGGCCATCGCCGCACTGGTGCCCCTCGGCGTGGAGGGCTCCATCGTCGGCAAGGCCCTGTACGCCAAGGCCTTCACCCTGGAAGAGGCGCTTGAGGCAGTGAGCGTATGAGCGACGTACGCCGGATCCAGAGCGGCAGCCCCTGGGAGGAGGTCTTCGGCTTCTCCCGGGCGGTCGCGGCCGGGGACCGGGTCGTGGTCGGCGGCACCACCTCCTTCCGGGGCCCGGTCCTGCACGGCGAGGGCGACCCGTACGAGCAGACCCGCGTGGCCCTCGCCAACGCGCTGGCGGCGCTCTCCGAGTTCGGCCTCGGCCCCGATTCCGTGACCTCCGTCCGCCTGCTCCTCACCCACGCGCGGGACGTCGACGCGGTGGGCCGGGCCCACAAGGAGGTCTTCGACGCCGTCCGCCCGGTGCTGACCATGGTCGTCGTCTCCGGCTTCGTCGACCCGCGGATCCTGGTCGAAGTGGAGCTGGAAGCCTTCCGAGGAGCCTCCGCATGACGCTCGCCGTACGGGTCATCCCCTGCCTGGACGTGGACAACGGCCGGGTCGTCAAGGGCGTCAACTTCCAGAACCTGCGCGACGCGGGCGACCCCGTCGAGATGGCCAAGATCTACGACGCCGAGGGCGCCGACGAACTCACCTTCCTCGACATCACCGCCTCCTCCGGCAACCGGGAGACCACCTACGACGTGGTGCGCCGCACCGCCGAGCAGGTGTTCATCCCGCTGACGGTCGGCGGCGGGGTCCGTACCACGGACGATGTCGACAAACTGCTGCGCGCGGGCGCGGACAAGGTCGGTGTCAACACCGCCGCCATCGCCCGCCCGGAGCTGATCCGGGAGATCGCCGAGCGCTTCGGCCGCCAGGTGCTGGTGCTGTCGGTGGACGCCCGCCGCACCCCGTCCGGCTCCTTCGAGGTCACCACCCACGGCGGTCGCAAAGGCACCGGCATCGACGCGGTGGAGTGGGCGCACCGGGCGGCCGGGCTGGGCGCCGGCGAGATCCTGCTGAACTCCATGGACGCCGACGGCACCAAGGACGGCTACGACCTGGAGATGATCGCCGCCGTCCGGAAGCACGTCACCGTCCCGGTGATCGCCTCCGGCGGCGCGGGCCGCCTCACCGACTTCCCCCCGGCCATCGCGGCGGGCGCGGACGCGGTGCTCGCCGCCTCCGTCTTCCACTTCGGCGATCTGCGGATCGGCGAGGTCAAGGGGGCCCTGCGCGAGGCCGGGCACCCGGTCAGGTAGGCCGGTCCTCCGGTTCGGGCCGGCCGGGCGGCCGGGCGGCGCCAGGACCCCTCGGGCGGGCTCAGATCCCGAGCTGCCTGGCCTCGCGCAGCTTCGTGATGGCGTTCTCGTCGCCCTCCAGTGCCACCTTGGCCGCGCTCTGGCGGCCGTAGGCGAAGAGCAGCAGCTCGGAGGGCTCGCCGGTGGCGGTGACGACCGGGGCGCCGCGGTGGGCGATGGCGGTCTGGCCGTCCGGGCGGCGCAGCACCAGCCCGGTCGGCGCGGTCCGGCCCATCAGCCGGGCCATGCGCTCCAGCCGGGACCACAGGGCGTCCTGGAAGACGCTGTCCAGCTCGCGGGTCGTCCAGTCCGGCTGGGCGCGGCGCACGTCCTCGGTGTGGACATAGAACTCGACGGTGTTGGACGCCTCGTCGATCTGCTTGAGGTTGAAGGGCGAGAAGCGGGGCGGGCCGGTCCGGATGAGCTGGATCAGCTCCTCGTACGGCTTCGCCGCGAACTCCTCCATCACCTTGTCCAGGCGGGACGCGAGCTGCTTGATCAGGATGCCCCCGGCGGCGTCCGGGCGGCGCTCGCGCACCACCACGTGCGCCGCCAGGTCCCGGGTGGTCCAGCCCTCGCACAGAGTGGGGGCTTGCGGACCGGTGGTCTCCAAGAGATCGGCGAGGAGGAGCCGTTCACGCTTGGCAAAGGTCGACATGCGTTCACCCTACGGCGGCGCACCGGCTCCGCCCAGCGGACGGCGGCCACCGGGGGCACCACGCCGGGTGCGTGTCCGGTCACCGGACAGCGATCCGGCGTTGTCGGTCCCGCGCGGCACAATGGCAGGCATGACCAGTACGCCGTCCTCCAGCGGGTCCCGTGGGCCCAGCGGCCTCGACCCCGAGATCGCCGCCCGCCTCAAGCGCAGCGCGGACGGGCTCCTGCCCGCCATCGCCCAGCAGTACGACACCGGTGAGGTGCTGATGCTGGGCTGGATGGACGACGAGGCGCTGCACCGCACCCTGACCACCGGCCGCTGCACCTACTGGTCCCGCAGCCGCCGCGCGTACTGGGTCAAGGGCGACACCTCCGGCCACGTCCAGTGGGTGAAGTCGGTCGCGCTGGACTGCGACGCCGACACGGTCCTGGTCCAGGTCGACCAGGTGGGCGCCGCCTGCCACACCGGCGCGCGGACCTGCTTCGACGCGGATGTGCTCCTCAAGGACGCCCCGGATGCCGCCCTGGGTGCCGACCCTGATGCCGACCCGGGTGCCGCCCCCGACGCCACCCCTGATGCCGCGCCCGGCGCCGGTTCCGGCGCACCGGCCGCGGGTCAGTAGGGTCGGCCGCCATGGACCTCGACACGTTCCGCAAGCTCGCCTCCGACCGCCGGGTCATCCCGGTCACCCGCAAGCTGCTGGCCGACGGCGACACCCCCGTCGCCCTCTACCGCAAGCTGGCCGCCGAACGCCCCGGCACCTTCCTGCTGGAGTCCGCCGAGAACGGCCGCTCCTGGTCCCGCTACTCCTTCGTCGGCGTCCGCAGCGCCGCCACCCTCACCGAGCGCGACGGCCGCACCCACTGGCTGGGCACCCCGCCCGTGGGCGTCCCCGTCGACGGCGACCCGCTCACCACCCTGCGCGCCACCATCGAGGCCCTGCACACCCCCCACCAGGAGGGCCTGCCGCCCTTCACCGGCGGCATGGTCGGCTACCTCGGCTACGACATCGTCCGCCGCCTGGAGAAGATCGGCCCCGGCGAGCGCGACGACCTCAGGCTGCCCGAGCTGACCATGCTGCTGACCAGCGATCTCGCGGTGATGGACCACTGGGAGGGCTCCGTCCTGCTGATCGCCAACGCGATCAACCACAACGACCTCGACACCGGCGTGGACGAGGCGTACACGGACGCCGTGGCCCGGCTGGACGCCATGGAGGCCGACCTCACCCGCGCGGTCGCCCAGCCGCCCGCCGTGCTGCCGCCCTCGGAGCTGCCCGAGTACACCGCGCTGTGGGGCGGCCCCGACTTCCGGGCGGCCGTCGAGGACATCAAGGAGCGCATCCGCGCCGGGGAGGCCTTCCAGGTGGTCCCCTCCCAGCGCTTCGAGACCCCGTGCACGGCCAGCGCCCTGGACGTCTACCGGGTCCTGCGCGCCACCAACCCGTCGCCGTACATGTACCTCTTCCGCTTCGACGGCTTCGACGTCGTCGGCTCCAGCCCCGAGGCCCTGGTCAAGGTCGAGGACGGCCGGGCCATGGTCCACCCCATCGCCGGGACCCGGCACCGGGGCGCCGGCCCGCAGGAGGACCAGGCCCTCGCCGAGGAACTCCTCGCCGACCCCAAGGAGCGTGCCGAGCATCTGATGCTGGTCGACCTGGGCCGCAACGACCTGGGGCGGGTCTGCGAGCCCGGCTCGGTCGAGGTCGTCGACTTCATGTCCGTCGAGCGCTACTCGCACGTGATGCACATCGTGTCCACCGTCACCGGCCGCGTCGCCACCGGACGCACCGCCTTCGACGTGCTCACCGCCTGCTTCCCCGCGGGCACCCTCTCCGGAGCCCCCAAGCCCCGCGCCATGCAGATCATCGACGAACTCGAACCCTCCCGGCGCGGGCTGTACGGCGGCGCCGTCGGCTATCTGGACTTCGCCGGCGACTCCGACACCGCCATCGCCATCCGCACCGCCCTGCTCCGCGAGGGCACCGCGTACGTCCAGGCGGGCGCCGGGATCGTCGCCGACTCCGACCCGGTGGCCGAGGACACGGAGTGCCGCAACAAGGCCGCGGCGGTGCTCCGCGCGGTGCACACGGCGAACCGGCTGGCACAGTAGGGCGTTTCTCACGTGAACCCCGGGTGACACGACCCGGGGTGGGGGAGCGATAGTGGAGCACGTGACTGCTGTTCCTCAACCCCGCACCGTGAGTGTCGCCGCCCTCAGGGCCGGCCGGCTCAGTCTCGGTCTCGCCCTGCTGTTCGGCGCGCTCGGCGCCGCCGTGGCGCTGCTGGCCACCCGGCAGGAGTGGTCGGCGGGCACCGCGACCGTCGCCGGCGGCGACTTCCCGCTGACCGCCTCCGGCAGCGATGTCACGGGCGTGCCCGCGGCGCTGGCCGTGGTCGGCCTCGCCGCCATGGTCGCCGTCTTCGCCGTCCGCCGCGCCGGGCGCTACGCCGTCGCCGGGCTCCTCGCCCTGTCCGGCGCCGGGACCGTCGCCGCCGCGCTGTTCGGCGCCTCCGACTCCGCCGCCCTCGACGAGAAGGCCGCCGAAGCCTCCGGCAACACCGCCGCCACCGTCGACTCCCTCAGCCACACCGCCTGGCCCTACGTGGCCGCCGTGGGCGGCGCGCTGCTGCTGCTGGCCGGGCTCCTCGCGCTGCGCTACGGCCGGATGTGGCCCGCCATGTCCGGCCGCTACGAGCGCGGCACCGGCCCCCGCGCCCCGCGCCGCGCCCCCGTGCCCGTCGACCCCGACCGGCCCGAGGACCTCTGGAAGGCCCTGGACCGCGGCGAGGACCCCACCAGCGGCGATCGCACCTAGCGCGGGCACGGGTCCTTGGGCCCGAGCCGAAGGTCCCGATGTGGTGAACGGGACACGATCCGGCCCGACCCCCGCTCACACCGCGCCCGCGCGTACGGGACAATGGAATGTGAGCGTCGGGCTCGACGCGCACCACCGCGCACCACCGCGTGCACACACCACAGACAGCTACGCAGACAGCAACGAGGAGCAAGCAATGGCGGACAGCAGCCACGGTCACACCCCGGCCGCATGGACGGGTGTCAGCATCGCGTTCATCGGATTCTGCGTGGCGGGCGTCTTCATGGTGGCCGACAACCCGCTCGGCTTCTGGGGCGGCATGGCCGTCATCGTCCTCGGCGGTGTGGTCGGCGGCGCCATGCGCGCCATGGGCATGGGCCTGCCCAAGCAGAAGCCGCTGAAGATGACGACGCAGCCCACCGGCACCGCGAAGCCCGTGGTCACCACCCGCGAGCCGGTCGCCGCGGAGGGCTGACCGCCCCCGCACGACACGCCGACACGGCACTCCGTTATGGACCCCCCAGGGGCGGCCCCTTCCCGGGCCGCCCCTTGGTGCGTCCCGCCGCCCCGCGCGGCACAATGCGAGACGTGACCGCCGACACCCCACGCCCGACCTCAGCACCCGCACCGGCCGCCGATATCCCGGGGGCGGGTGCGGCGCCGGTGTTGGCTGCCGTCATCCCGGGGACGGGTCCGGACTGCGCCTCGGCTGGCGCCATCCCGGGCGCGGGTCCGGGATGCGCCTCGGCTGGCGCCACCTCGGTGGGTGCGGCTCCGGCGGCGGTACCGGGTGCTGGGACGCCGGGTGCGGGTTCTGCGCCTGTGCTGGCTGCTGGCCCTGCGGGTGGGGGTTCTGCGTCTGCGCTGGCTGCCGACCCTTCGGGTGGGGCTCCGGGGCTGCTGAAAGCCGCAGGCACCTCGCCTGTGGGTCCAGCGCCCGCTGAGGCCGACGCCATCTCGGGTGGGGCCCCGGCGCCGCAACCAACTGCCACCACCTCGCGTGTCGGTCCTGCGCCCGCCCAGACTGCCGACCTTGCCGGTGCTGCGCCTGCGTCGGTTGCCGCCACCTCGGGTCGGGGTCCGGGGTCCGCCCCGGTTGCCGACGCCTCGGGTGCGCCCCCGGCGCCGGTACCGGTCGCCACCACCTCGCCCATGGCTCCCGCGCCCGCCCCGCCCACCGACGCCCCGGGCGCCACCCCGGCATCCACCCTGGCCGCCGCCCCGGCGCCCGCCCCAGCCACTGGCGGCTCCCCGCACGTGCACCCCGAGCCCGCACCAGCCGCCGACGGCCCCCCGCACGTGCACCCCGCGCCCGCCCCGCCCACCGACGCCCCGGGCGCCACCCCGGCGTCCACCCTGGCCGCCGCCCCCGCGCCCGCACCAGCCACTGGCGGCCCCCCGCACGTGCACCCCGAGCCCCCACCAGCCGCCGGAGGCCGCCCGCACCTGCACCCCGAGCCCCCACCAGCCCCCGCCCGCCCCCCACACATGCACCCCCCGCCCGCCCCAGCCGCCCTCACCCCCGCCCGGCGGCTCGCCACACCCCTTGGGCTGGCCGTCGGACTTGCCGCTGCCTTCGCTTACGTCGGTGTCGTCGACCCCAATGAACCCGGGCACTACCCCGCCTGCCCGCTGCTTCAGTACGCCGGGCTGTACTGCCCGGGGTGCGGTGGGCTGCGGAGTGCTCACGCGGTGGCTCACGGTGACCTCGCCGCCGCCTTCCAGGCGAACGCCGCGGCCGTGCTCGGCTACGCGTTCTTCGCCGTCGTATGGACCGTCTGGGTGGTTCGCGCGGCGCGCGGGCGGCCGATGCGGGTCGATCCGCATCCGGCCTGGCTGTGGGCGGCGGGCGCCGCACTGCTGGTCTTCACGGTTGTCCGGAACTTGCCGTTCGGTGGCTGGTTGCATCCTTGATCATTTACCGGAGGTCCAGGTAGTGGGACCGGCGTCAACCGGATTCGGGGCCTACGCCTCGCTGCGGATACCATCGCAATGACCAGCCCGAGACCGTCTGAAAGGGGGCCGCTCGCGTGAGTGTGCTCGACGAGATCATCGACGGAGTCCGTGCCGACCTCGCGGAGCGGCAGGCACGCGTCAGCCTCGACGAGCTGAAGGAGCGCGCGGCGAAGGCCCCGGCGGCCCGTGACGGCGTGGCCGCGCTCCGCGGCGAGGGCGTCAAGGTCATCTGCGAGGTCAAGCGCTCCAGCCCGTCCAAGGGCGCGCTGGCCGCCATCGCCGACCCGGCCGGGCTAGCCGCCGACTACGAGGCGGGCGGCGCGGCCGTCATCTCCGTCCTCACCGAAGAGCGCCGCTTCGGCGGCTCCCTCGCCGACCTGGAGGCGGTCCGCGCGCGCGTGGACATCCCCGTCCTGCGCAAGGACTTCATCGTCACCTCGTACCAGCTGTGGGAGGCCCGCGCGTACGGTGCCGATCTCGCGCTGCTGATCGTCGCCGCGCTGGACCAGCCGGCCCTGGAGTCGCTGATCGAGCGCGCCGAGTCCATCGGCCTCACCCCGCTGGTGGAGGTGCACGACGAGGACGAGGTCGAGCGCGCGGTCGACGCGGGCGCCAAGATCATCGGGATCAACGCCCGCAACCTGAAGACCCTGGACGTGGACCGCGGCACCTTCGAGCGGGTCGCCCCCGAGGTCCCGGCCGGTCTGGTCAAGGTCGCCGAGTCGGGCGTCCGCGGTCCCCACGACCTCATCGCCTACGCCAACGCCGGGGCCGACGCGGTTCTCGTCGGCGAATCCCTGGTCACCGGCAAGGACCCCAAGTCCGCGGTCGCCGACCTGGTGGCCGCCGGCGAGCACCCGGCGCTGCGGCACGGCCGCGGCTGACCACCCGCTAGGCTGACGCCGATGACTCCCACCGCGACGACCGTGGACCGCCACGCCCGCCTGGCCCGAGGCTGCCGCCCCCGCGGCTGCCGCGCGCCCGCGCGCCGCGTCCACGGCCGTCGAGTGCGCTACGTCATCGGCGACGAACCGGGCCAGGTGAACGGCCGCCGATGGCAGCGCGCCCCTGAGGGGCGCGAGGAACCGCGCGATCGGCCACTGACGGCCCGCAGCAGGTAGACACTCCCGTCCCACGGCGCTCAGCGATCATTTCCACGCACTCTCCGTGAGGATTCCGCATGCCCAGCGACTACTTCATCCCCGACCCCGACGGTCATCTCCCCAGCGCCGAAGGCTACTTCGGCGCGTTCGGCGGCAAGTTCATCCCGGAGGCCCTCGTCGCCGCCGTCGACGAGGTCGCCGTCGAGTTCGACAAGGCCAAGCACGACCCCGAGTTCGCCCGCGAACTGGACGACCTGCTGCTCAACTACACCGGCCGCCCCTCCGCGCTGACCGAGGTCCCCCGGTTCGCCGCGCACGCCGGAGGCGCCCGCGTCTTCCTCAAGCGCGAGGATCTCAACCACACCGGCTCCCACAAGATCAACAACGTCCTCGGCCAGGCCCTGCTCACCCGCCGGATGGGCAAGACCCGCGTCATCGCCGAGACCGGCGCCGGACAGCACGGCGTGGCCACCGCCACCGCATGCGCGCTCTTCGGCCTGGACTGCACCATCTACATGGGCGAGATCGACACCCAGCGCCAGGCCCTCAACGTGGCCCGGATGCGGATGCTCGGCGCCGAGGTCATCGCCGTCAAGTCCGGCAGCCGCACCCTCAAGGACGCCATCAACGAGGCGTTCCGCGACTGGGTCGCCAACGTCGACCACACCCACTACCTCTTCGGCACGGTCGCCGGACCCCACCCCTTCCCGGCCATGGTCCGCGACTTCCACCGGGTCATCGGCGTCGAGGCCCGCCGCCAGATCCTGGAGCGCGCCGGACGGCTCCCGGACGCCGCCGTCGCCTGTGTCGGCGGCGGCTCCAACGCCATCGGCCTGTTCCACGCCTTCATCCCCGACGACGGCGTCCGCCTCATCGGCTGCGAGCCCGCCGGACACGGCGTCGACACCGGCGAGCACGCGGCGACCCTCACCGAGGGCGAGCCCGGCATCCTGCACGGCTCCCGCTCCTACGTCCTCCAGGACGACGAGGGCCAGATCACCGAGCCGTACTCGATCTCCGCCGGTCTGGACTACCCCGGCGTCGGCCCCGAGCACGCCTACCTCCGCGACAGCGGACGCGGCGAGTACCGCGCGGTCACCGACGACGCCGCCATGCAGGCCCTGCGCCTGCTGTCCCGCACCGAGGGGATCATCCCGGCCATCGAGAGCGCCCACGCCCTCGCCGGAGCCCTGGAGGTCGGCCGCGAACTGGGCAAGGACGGCCTGATCATCGTCAATCTGTCCGGCCGCGGCGACAAGGACATGGACACCGCCGCCCGCTACTTCGGGCTGTACGACACCGACGCCGAGGTGGCCGCCGACGCCGCCGCCACCGCCGAGATCGAGGGGGACGCCCGATGAGCGGGAACATCCAGCTGCTGTCGGACACCCTCGCCGCCGCCAGGGCCGAGGGCCGCTCCGCGCTCATCGCCTACCTCCCGGCCGGGTTCCCGACCGTGGACGGCGGTATCGAGGCGGTCCGGGCGGTCCTCGACGGGGGCGCCGACATCGTGGAGGTCGGGCTGCCGCACAGCGACCCGGTGCTCGACGGCCCGGTCATCCAGACCGCCGACGACATCGCCCTGCGCGGCGGGGTGCGGATCGCCGATGTGCTGCGCACGGTCCGCGAGGCCCACGCCGCCACCGGCAAGCCGATCCTCGTCATGACCTACTGGAACCCCATCGACCGCTACGGCGTCGAGCGGTTCGCCGCAGAGCTGGCCGAGGCGGGCGGCGCGGGCTGCATCCTGCCCGATCTGCCGGTCCAGGAGTCCGCTCTGTGGCGTGAGCACGCCGAGAAGCACGGTCTGGCGACCGTCTTCGTGGTGGCGCCCAGCAGCAAGGACGGACGGCTCGCCGAGATCACCGCGGCGGGCAGCGGCTTCGTCTACGCCGCGTCCCTGATGGGGGTCACCGGCACCCGCGAGTCGGTCGGCGCGCAGGCCGAGAACCTGGTGCGGCGCACCCGCGCCACCACCGAGCTGCCGGTCTGTGTCGGCCTCGGGGTCTCCAACGCCACCCAGGCCGCCGAGGTCGCCGGGTTCGCCGACGGAGTGATCGTCGGCTCGGCCTTCGTCAAGCGGATGCTGGACGCCCCGGACCACAGCGCCGGGATCGCCACGGTCCGGGACCTCGCCGGGGAACTGGCGAAGGGCGTGCGCGGACAGGTGTAGCCGGTGCGCGGCCGGTCCGTGGCCGGCTGGTCTGCACCAGATGGCGGAATGGACATTTAGTGGCAGGTCACTCGAAAGTGTGGACCTGGGGGCGGGGAGGCGCTGGGCGCCTCCCCGGTTCGTTTCCGGGGTGTGAGCGAGAAGAATCGTGACGGAAAGCGCGGCGCCCGGGAGCGGCTGGCGGTCGAGCGCGAGAAGCAGAAGTCCGCGGACAAGCGCCGGCGGGCACTGATCATCGGCGCGAGTGTGGTCGGTGTGCTGGGCCTGACAGCCGTGATCGGCGTGGTCGCCGCGAATGTGGGCAAGGACAGCGGCGGCAGCGCGGGCCCGGTGGTCGCCCCCTCCGGCGCCGAGGGTGAGGACAGCCTGGCCATCCCGGTCGGCCGGCAGAGCGCCAAGTCGACGCTCACCGTCTGGGAGGACTTCCGCTGCCCCGCCTGCAAGTCCTTCGAGACGACCTACCGCCAGACCATCCATGAGCTGACGGAGTCCGGCCAGCTCAAGGTCGAGTACCACCTGGCGACGATCATCGACGGCAACATGCGCGGCAGCGGCTCCACCAAGGCCGCCAACGCCGCCGCGTGCGCCCAGGACGCCGGAAAATTCACCCCGTACCACGATGTGCTCTACGACAACCAGCCCGCCGAGACCGATGACGCCTTCGCCGACAACGCCAAACTGATCGACCTGGCGCTGAACGTGGACGGGCTGGACACCCCCCGCTTCCGCACCTGTGTCCAGGACGGGACGCACGACGCCTGGGTCGACAAGTCCAACAAGGCGTTCACCAGCGGAAACTTCACCGGTACCCCGACCGTCCTGCTGAACGGCAAGAACATCTACCAGGACCAGTCCATGACCCCTGCCAAGCTCAAGGAGATGGTGCTGGAGGCGGACGGCGCGGAGGGCTCCGAGGGTTCCGACGGTTCCGAAGGCACCGACGAGGGCTGACGGCCGGGACGGGGGGCGGTGACACCGCGCGACGACGCCCGTTCGCCGCCCCACCCGTCACGCCCCCCTCGCCGTCCCCGTTATGGACCCGTAGCCGGGCTGCCTGCCGTCCGGCCGGGTCGGCACGGTAGCGTCGTCCTTGCCATGGAAATTGCCTACATCCCCAGCCCGTCGCGCGGAGTGCTGTACCTCGGCCCCATTCCGCTGCGCGGCTACGCGCTCTGCATCATCGCCGGTGTCTTCGTGGCCGTCTGGCTCGGCAACCGGCGCTGGATCGCCCGCGGCGGCCGGGCCGGCACCGTGGCCGACATCGCGGTCTGGGCCGTGCCCTTCGGCCTTGTCGGCGGCCGGCTCTACCACGTGATCACGGACTACGAGCTGTACTTCAGCGAGGGCCGTGACTGGGTCGACGCCTTCAAGATCTGGGAGGGCGGCCTCGGTATCTGGGGCGCCATCGCGCTGGGCGCGGTCGGTGCCTGGATCGGCTGCCGCCGCCGGGGCATCCCGCTGCCCGCCTACGCCGACGCCGTCGCCCCCGGGATCGCCGTCGCCCAGGCCATCGGCCGCTGGGGCAACTGGTTCAACCAGGAGCTGTACGGCCGCGAGACCGATGTGCCGTGGGCGCTGCACATCACGTCCGCCGCCGACGGCCGGGTCCCCGGCTACTACCATCCGACGTTCCTGTACGAGTCGCTGTGGTGCATCGGCGTCGCCCTGCTGGTGATCTGGGCCGACCGGCGCTTCAAGCTGGGCCACGGCCGGGCCTTCGCCCTGTATGTCGCCGCGTACTGCGCGGGCCGCTTCTGGATCGAGTACCTGCGCGTCGACGACGCCCACGAGATCCTCGGTCTGCGGCTGAACAACTGGACCGCGCTGTTCGTCTTCGTGCTCGCCGTGGTCTACATCGTCATCTCGGCGAAGAAGCGGCCGGGGCGGGAGGAGATCGTCGAACCGGGCGCCTCCGACGGGGACGGGTCCGGGGCGGCCGGGACGGGTGACTCCGGCTCCGACTCCGGGTCTGACTCCGAGGGTGGGAAGACGGACGCGGATGCTGCCGACTCGGGGGGTTCCGCGGAATCCGGGGACTCCGGTGGCAAGGATTCCGGGGCGAAGGAAGAGGTCGGCGCGGACGCCTCCGGCGAGGGTGGCGCGGCCAAGAAGAGCTGATGACGGTGTCGTAGCGCCTTGTGGTGCTGGGCGAAGGGCGTCCCGGGGTCTCCGGGGCGCCCTTCGGCGTGTCGGCGGTGGGTGTCAGGGGCGGTGGGCCTCGGCCAGGGACAGGGTGCGGTGGGCCAGGGCCAGGATCGCCGGGTCGATGAAGGTGCCGTCGGTCAGTGCCTGGGCGCCCGCGCACGCCGTGGTCGCCTCCACGATCACCTCCGCCTCCTCGATCTCCCGCGCGGTGGGGAGATAGGCGCGCTCGATGACCGGGAGCTGACGGGGGTGGATGGCCGCGCGGCCCAGGAAGCCCAGGGCGCGGCCGTGCGCGCAGGTCGCCGCCAGGGTGTCCAGGTCGCGGATGTCGGGGTGGACCGACTGGGCCGGGGGTGGCAGCGCCGCCGCGCGGGCGGCCAGGACGATCCGGGAGCGGGGCCAGTCCAGCGCGGTGTCGTCGGACACGCCCAGGTCGGCGCGGAGGTCGGCCTCGCCGAGGGAGATACCGGCCACGGCCGGGTGGGCGGTGGCGATGGCGTAGGCGTGTTCGACGCCGAGGGCGGATTCCAGGAGGGGGTGCAGGGGCGGGGTGCGGTCGCCGCCGCCCCGGGTGGTCTCGGCGACCGCGGTGAGCTGCCGGGGCCCGGTGATCTTCGGCAGGCGCAGACCCGACAGACCGGGCAGCGGGGCCAGCGTCTTCAGGTCGAGCGCGGCCCAGGGGCCGTCCAGGGCGTTCACCCGGACGTGCACCGGGACCGGCTGGGCGTCGGTGAGCCGGTCGGCGGTGGCGGCGCGGGCGTACTCCTTGCGGTCCGGGGCGACCGCGTCCTCCAGGTCGATCACGATCACATCGGCGCCGGTGGTGAGGGCCCTGGCCACCCGGTCGGGGCGGTCACCGGGGACGTACAGCCAGGTCAGTGGGGGTACCGGGGTCATACCGCGCCCTCCGCGCGCAGGGCGGTGACATCGGCGGGGGTCAGGCCCAGTTCGGTCAGCACGGTGTCGGTGTCGGCGCCGTGCGGGCGGCCCGCCCAGCGGATCGCGCCGGGGGTGCCGGAGAGCCGGAAGAGCACGTTCTGCATCCGCAGGGGGCCGAGGTCGGGGTCGTCGACGGTGGTGACGGTGTCCAGGGCCGCGTACTGCGGGTCGGTCATCACCTCCCGTACGTCCTGGATGGGGGCGATGGCCGCCTCCGCCTTCTCGAAGGCGGCGAGGACCTCGTCGCGGGGGCGGGCGGCGATCCAGGAGCCGACCGCCTCGTCCAGGATCTCGGTGTGGCGGGCGCGGTCGGCGCCCGACGCGAACCAGGGTTCCTCGATCAGATCCGGGCGGCCGACCAGCCGCATCACCCGCTCGGCGACCGACTGGGCGGAGGTGGAGACGGCGACCCAGGTGCCGTCGGCGGTGCGGTAGGTGTTGCGGGGGGCGTTGTTCGCGGAGCGGTTGCCGGTCCGCCCCTGGACATGGCCGAGCTGGTCGTACCAGGTGGGATGGGGGCCGAGCACGGTCAGGATCGGCTCGATCAGGGCCATGTCCACGACCTGGCCCTGACCGGTGCGGTCCCGGGCGGCGAGCGCGGTGAGCACCGCGTACGCGGTGGCCAGGCCCGCGATGGAGTCGGCGAGGCCGAAGGGCGGGAGGGTCGGGGGGCCGTCGGGTTCGCCGGTGATCGCGGCGAAGCCGCTCATGGCCTCGGCGAGGGTGCCGAAGCCGGGGCGGTGGGCGTAGGGGCCGAACTGGCCGAAGCCGGTGACGCGGGTGAGGACCAGACGGGGGTTGGCGGCCGAGAGTTCCGGCCAGCCCAGATCCCATTTCTCCAGGGTGCCGGGGCGGAAGTTCTCCACGATCACATCGGCGGAGGCGGCCAGCGCGAGCAGGGTGCGACGGCCGCCGGGGGTGGACAGGTCGAGGGTGATCGTCCGCTTGTTGCGGCCGAGGAACTTCCACCACAGGCCGAAGCCGTCCTTGGCGGGGCCGTGGCCCCGGGACGGGTCGGGCTTGGCGGGGTGCTCGACCTTGATGACCTCGGCGCCGAAGTCACCGAGGAGCGTGGCGGCGAGGGGCCCGGCGAAGAGGGTGGCGAGATCGAGGACCCGGAGGCCGGAGAGGGCGGGTGTGGGGGGCACGGGGTGGGCTCTCCTAGAGGGAGGGGAGGCTAGCGGACGAGGGCTGCGGTGAGGTGGGCGAGGGTGTCGAAGCCGGTGCCGTGGAAGTCGCCCACGGAGGTGGCCAGGCGGTTCTTCAGGGGCGCGGTCCAGCGGTCGGGGAGCGCGGCGGGGGAACCGGCCAGCAGTCCGGCGACGCTGCCCGCCGTGGCACCGTTGGAGTCGGTGTCCCAGCCGCCGGACACCACGCGGCAGATGGAGCCGGAGAAGTCGCCGTCGGCGTGGGTGAGGGCGGCGGTGATCAGGGCGGTGTTGGGGATGGCGTGGACCCAGTGGTAGCCGGCGTGGCGGGTGTGGAGTTCATCCACCACGGAGTCGAAATCGGTGTGGGTCCGAGCCAGTTCGAGGGCGTGGGTGATCGCCTCGGTCAGCCGTGAGCGGGGCGGGATCACCGTCAGGCCGGTGCGCAGACTGGTGTGGATGTCGGCGGTGCCGGTGGCGGCGGTGGCGATGGTGGCGGCGATGAACATGGCCGCGTAGACGCCGTTGGCGGTGTGGGTGAGGACGGCGTCGCGGTGGGCCTGGGCGGCGGCGGCCTCGGGGGCGCCGGGGTGGGTCCAGCCGTGTACGTCGGCGCGGATCAGGGCGCCGATCCACTCGCGGAAGGGGTTGCGCCGGCGGGCGGTGTACGGGGGTTCGACGCCGGTGAGGAGATTGCGGTAGGCGATGCGCTCGGCGGTGAAGGTACGGCCGGCGGGGAGTTCGTCCAGCCAGAGGCGGGCCACGTCGGCGGTGGTGAAGGCGGGGCCGTGGCGCTGGAGGAGCAGGAGGTTGAGGAGGGGGTAGTTGAGGTCGTCGTCCTCGGGCATGCCGTCGATGTTCTCGGCGAGGGAGGTGGGGGCGGAGCGGCGGTTCCAGGGGTGGCGGGCGAGCAGTTCCTCCGGGACGCCCCGGGCGGTGAAGTAGCCGGTCAGGGGCCAGTTGCCGGTGGCCGCGGCGAGGGCGCGGAGGCCGGTGAGGGGGAGCTTCTCGACGGGTTTGCCGAGCAGGCAGCCGACCGCGCGACCCAGCCAGGCGGCGTGGAGGCGGGCGCGGTAGGCGGGGGCGGGGGTGGTGGCGGGGTATGCGGGGGCGGGGGTGGTGGTGCGGTACGCGGGGGCGGGGGTGGTGGCGGGGTACGTGGGGTCGGGGGTGGTGGTGCGGTACGCAGGGTCGGGGGTGGTGGTGCGGTACGCCGGGTTGGGGGGCGTGGTGGTGGATGTCGGGTCGGGGGGCGTGGTGGGGGTCGTCCGGCCGAGGGTGGTGGTGGCGGCTGACGTTTGGCCGGGCGCGGCGACGGTGGCGGATGTCTGGCCGGGTGCCGGGGATGGGGGGATCGGGCGGGGGTGTGTGCGGCTGCGGCTCAGGTGGATCAGGTGCAGGTCCGTCGGCTCGTGGTCCGTCAGGACGCTGGGCAGGTCGGCGAGTTCGTCCAGCAGGTCTTCCGCCAGCAGCCGCAGATAGCGCGACGGCCGGTCGGGGGAGGCACCGGCACGGTCCGGGGCCGGGGGGCCGCCCGCCGCCGCCCAGCGTTCGGCGATCTGCGCCGGTTCCCGGCCGTCCTGCGCGGCCTGGACGAGTTCATGGCCGATCAGATCCTCCGGCTGGACCCAGGTCAGGCGGAGCATCCGCGGCCCTCCAGCGTGGCGAACGCCTGCTCATGGGCCCGGCGCCGTTCCCCGTCCCGCCGGAAGACCTCGCGGGTGACGGCGGTGAGGGTACGGGCGGGTTCCCACAGGTCCAGCCGGCTGGCCTCGGCGACGGACTTGGCCCAGTCCTCGGGCACGGGGGAGCCCAGGGCGCCGGCGAGGGCGCCTGCCATGGTGGCGATGGAGTCGCAGTCCCGGCCGTAGTTCACGGAACCCAGCACCGCCCGGCGGAAGTCGCCGCCCGCGACCAGCAGCATGCCCAGCGCGATGGGGAGTTCCTCGATGCTGTGCAGCCGGGAGGGGCGGCGGGCGCCGAGCGAGGGGGCGCGGTAGTCGGGGCCGACCGTGTCGTAGGGGGCGACCGCCGCGCGCAGCGGGGTCAGGGCCGACTCGGTGTCCCGGTGGCGGGCGGCCTCCTCGCAGACCGCCTCGATCGCCGCCCGGGTGCCGTCCTTCGCGAGGGCGAGACAGGCGCCGATCACCGACTCCGGGGTCGCGCCGGGCGCGCACGCCGCCGCCACCCCCGCCGCGAACACGGCCGCCGCCTCACGGCCGTACGACGACTGGTGGGCGCCCGCGATCTCCAGGGCCTCGGTGTACGCGCCCCGCGGGTGGGCCGCGTTGACCAGGCCGACCGGGGCCATGTACATCGCCGCACCGCAGTTGACGATGTTGCCGCTGCCCGCCTCGCGCGGGTCGGCGTGGCCGTAGTGGAGGCGGGCCACCAGCCATTTCTCGGCGAGGAAGATCCGCTGGAGGGGGAGTGCCTCGGCCTCCAGTTCCGGGATCCAGCGGGGTGTGGTCATGAGGTCCGGGACCAGGTGGTCGGTGATCGCGTACGCGTCGAGGTGGTCGCGGACGCGGTCGTAGACCCGGATCAGCGCATGGGTCATCAAGGTGTCGTCGGTGACATGGCCGTCACCCTTGTGGTACGGGGCGATGGGGCGGGCCGTGCGCCAGTCGTCGCCGTTCCAGGGGCCGACGATGCCGTGGATCCGGCCGCCGTGGCGCTCCACGATCTGCTCGGGTGTGTAGCCCTCGACCGGGCCGCCGAGCGCGTCGCCCACCGCCGCGCCGACCAGGGCGGCGGTGACGCGGTCCTCCAGGGACACCGGGCAGGGTTCAGCGCTTTGGGATTCTTCGGGTCCTTCAGGTCCTTCGAGTCCTTCGGGTCCTTCGAGTCCTTCGGGTTTTTCAGGTCCTTCGGGTTTTTCGGGCGTCATGCACCGAATCATCCTCCTGGCGGGGGTGGTTGTACGGCTTCCAGGAGTTCGGCGAGTTCCACGAGGTCGGTGCCGGTGAGGCGGGGCAGGGCGCAGCCGGAGAGGGTGCGGCAGCTGTCCCGCCAGGACGCCGGGATCGCGGCGCCCCCGCCGAGCGCGCCGGTCAGCGCCCCCGCGAGGGCGGGCGCGGAGTCGGCGACCCGGGACAGACACGCGGCGGCCGGTACGGCGGTGGAGATCCGGCCGCGGGCGGCGGTGGCCAGGGCGAGGGCGACCGGGACGGTCTCGGCGGCGGCGATGCCGTAGCTGTAGACGTGGTCGACGATCTGGTGCTCCAGGAGCGGGACCAGGGAGAAGGCGTCGTCGGCGGTGCGGGCGAGGTCGAGGGCGTGGCGGGCGTTGCGGCCGATCTCGGTGCCCTCGGGGAGTTCGGCGAGGGCAGCCCGTACGCAGGTGCCGACCGGCGCGCCGGTCAGGGCGAGGGAGAGGGCGGCGGCCATCGCGCGGGCGCCGTGGACTCCGTCGCCGTCCTGGGTGTAGCGGGCGTCGAACTCGGCGAGATCGGCGGCCTGGCGGGGGTCGCCGGGGTGGGCGACGGCCAGTACGCAGGCGCGGACGCAGGCGGCGTCGTCGAAGTAGTGCGGGTTGTCGTGGCCGGTGGCGGGCGGGCGCAGACCGGCGGCGAGATTGCCGAGTCCGGCCCGGACGGAGATCCGGGCGCGGAGGGGGAGGACGGCGGACTCGATCTCGGGCGCGCGGTCCGCGGCGGCGGCGACCTCGCTGGCCACGGCGTTCCAGGTGAGGTCGATGGCGGCGCGCATCCGGCGGGTGCGGCTGAGGTCGCCGAGGGCGCTGTCGTCTCCGGCGCGCAGGAGCGCCTCCGCGGCGAAGGCGGCCCATTCGGCGTCGTCGGAGGGGCCGAGGCGGAGGGGTTCGGGGGGCTGGTTGAGGGCGATGGGGACGGGGAGGGTGGTGGTCGCGTTGTGCTCGGCGAAGGTGTCGAGTTCGCGGGTGAGGCGGCGGGTCCACTCGGGCATACGGGCGGCTCGGTGGCGGGCGGCGGGCCAGCCGGCGGCGTCGCCTGCGGCGAGGCCGAGGAGGAGGCCCTCTGCGCGTCGGGCGGGGTGGTGGTGTCTCGGCTCGGCTTCGCCCTCGCCTCTTGGGTTCCCACCCGCACCGCCCGTGACGCTCTCGTCGTCGGGTGCGGGTGGCCCCTGTGGGGCGGGATCGCCGTCGGCGGCGGACGGTGTGGGGTGGTGGGTGTAGGCGCTGGGGTCCTCTGTCCAGGGGGCCGGGGTCATGCCACGACCTCCGGGGTGATGGAGGGGTCGTCCGCCGGCTGTGCTGTGCCCGGGAGGTGGGGCAGCGGCGGCGGGTCTGCTGGTGCTGTGGTGCGCTGGGGTGTGGGGGGCAGGGGGTCTGCCGTTCTTGTGGTGGCCTGGGGGTTGGGGGTCAGGCGGTCTGCCGCTCTCGTCGTGTCCCGTGTGTCGGGGGGCGTCAGGGCTGCCACCCCGGTCGTGTCCGGGAGGGCGCGGGTCAGTAGGACGGCTGCTCCCGCCTCGGTGTCAGGGGTCAGCAGGTGTGCCCCTCCCGTCGGGTCCGGGAGGTGGGGGGTCGGCAGATCGGTCGCCCGGGTCGGGTCCGGGAGGTTGAGGGGCAGCCGGTCTGCTACCCCGGTCGTGTCCGGGAGGGTGGGGGTCAGTCTGTCTGCAACCTGCCTTCCGTCCTGGGGTGCGGGGGTCGGCGGGTCTGCCGGTCCGGTGGTGCCCTGGGGGTGGGAGTTCAGCTGGTCGGTCACCCCGGTCGGGTCCGGGGGGTGGGGGATCGGCCGGTCTGCGACCGCCGTCCCGGCTTGGGTGTCGGGGGTCAGCCGACCTGGGACCGCCGTCCCGTCCTGGGTGTTGAGGGTCAGCCCGGTTGCGACCGCCTTTTCGGCTTGGGTGTCGGGGGGCAGCCGGTCTGCGACCGCCCTTCCGTCCTGGGCGTTGAGGGTCAGCCCGGTTGCGACCGCCCTTCCGTCCTGGACGTCGGGGGGCAGCCGGTCTGCGACCCCCCTCCCGTTCTGGGTGTTGAGGGTCAGTCGGTCTGTCACCCCAGTCCCCTCCTGGGCGTCGAGGGGCAGCCGGTCTGCGACCCCCCTCCCGTCCGGGGCGTTGACGGTCAGCCGGTCCGTCCCCCCTGTCCCCTCCGGGGCGTTGACGGTCAGCCGGTCTGTCACCCCTGTCCCGTCCTGGGCGTCGAGGGGCAGCCGGTCTGCGACCGCCCTCCCCTCCTGGGCGTCGACGGTCAGCCGGCCTGTCACCCCTGTCCCCTCCTGGGCGTTGACGGTCAGCCGGTGTGTCACCCCCCTCCCCTCCTGGCCGTCGACGGTCAGCCGGTGTGTCATTGCCCTCCCCTCCTGGAGCTCCGGCGTCAGTAGGTCCGCCACCTCCAGTACGTGGTGGCCCGCCATCGACGGCAGGCAGCTGCCGCGGGCCGGGCCGATGGCCGTTGCCCAGTCGGGGGGGATGGCCGAGACGCCCCGGGTCGCGCCCGCCAGTGCGCCCGCGACCGCCGCCGTCGTATCGGCGTCGCGGCCCATGTTGACGGCGGTCAGGACCGCCTCGCGGAAGTCGCCGTCGGCCGCCGCGTACGCGCCGAAGGCGAGGGCGACGGCCTCGGGGGCGAGGTCGGTCCAGGGGTAGCCGCCGATGACCACGGCGGAGCGCACCGCGCGTTCGCCCCGGTGGGCGACGGTGACCGCGCGGCGCAGCGAGCGGGCCGTCCAGGAGTCGTCCGGGATGACGGCGAGCGCGGAGGCGACCACCGCGATGACGGAGGCGCCGCCCATCGCCGCGGCGACCCCGGCGGCGACCGCCTGGCCGCCGTAGATGCCCTCGCCCTCGTGGCTGACCGCGCCGTCGATCGCGACCAGCCGGGCGGCCTCGGCGGGGCGGCCCGCGGCGAAGACGCCGAAGGGTGCCGCCCGCATCGCGAGCCCGTCGCTCCAGGCGTGCCGGTGCTGGGCGGAGATGGGCGCGGCCAGGCCCCGGCGGAGGTTCTCCAGGGTGCCCCGTTCGCTGAATCCGGCGCCCCGGAACGGGCCCTCGGCGCGGTCCGCGATCCAGGCGTGCCAGGCCGCCTCCGCGTGGGCCGGGGTGAGTGCGCTGCCGTGCCGGGCGAGCAGCAGTCCGGAGAAGATCGCGTACTCGGTGTCGTCGGTCCCGGCGGGGCGGTCGACGACGTATCCGGTGATACGGCCCCAGCGGGCCCGGATCTCGGAGGGTTTCAGATTCTCCGCGGGGGCGCCGAGGGCGTCGCCGACGGCGAGTCCGAGCAGGGCGCCGCGCGCCCGCTCACGGAGTGCGGCGGCGTCACCGGGGGCCGGGACCGAGGGAACGCAGGCGACGGAAGCCATGGCGGACTCTCCTCTCGGGGCTGGCGGAACCCCCGCGGAACCCTCCGCGGAATCCACTTACGCAACCCATTTGCGGAAGTGTCCCCTGCCCTGCCCCCGGGGCAGCCTCCCGAGCCTCAGCGTCACCCGGTCGACATATGAGCGGGCTATTAATCGGATGAGCGAGGCAGGGTAAAGCCGCAGGTTAGGGCATGCTCTCCTTCCTGGTGGGAGGTGGTTTCGAGGGGTAGTCTGGGGGGTGGTCGAGAAGTGGAATTAGTCTAAAGTTAGCGGAGGGCGAGGGGCGGTCATGGCCATCATCGGCACCGAGGCGGTGCTCCACGAGGCGCATCGCGACAACCACACCCACCGTGATGTGAACGGCGGCTGGCTGCGGCCCGCCGTGTTCGGGGCGATGGACGGACTGGTCTCCAACCTCGCGCTGATGACCGGTGTCGCGGGCGGAGCCGTCGGGCAGCAGGCCATCGTGCTGACCGGGCTGGCCGGGCTCGCCGCCGGTGCCTTCTCCATGGCCGCCGGTGAGTACACCTCGGTCGCCTCGCAGCGCGAGCTGGTCCAGGCCGAGCTGGAGGTCGAGCGGCGTCAGCTGCGCAAGCACCCGCAGGACGAGGAGGCCGAGCTGGCCCGGCTGTACGAGACGCGGGGCGTCGAGCCCCGGCTCGCGGGCGAGGTCGCCCGGCAGCTGTCCCAGGACCCCGAGCAGGCGCTGGAGATCCATGCCCGGGAGGAGCTGGGCGTCGACCCCGGCGATCTGCCGTCGCCGCTGGTGGCCGCCGGGTCCAGCTTCGGGGCGTTCGCGCTGGGCGCACTGCTGCCCGTACTGCCGTATCTGCTGGGGGCGACCGTGCTGTGGCCGGCCGTGTTGGTGGCGCTCGCCGGGCTGTTCGGGTGCGGGGCGGTGGTGTCCCGGGTGACCGCGCGGAGCTGGTGGTACAGCGGGCTGCGGCAGCTCGCGCTGGGGGGCGCGGCGGCTGGTGTGACGTACGCCCTGGGCACTCTGTTCGGAACGGCTGTAGGGTAACGCGGCTGGAACATATGCGTGGGACCGCATAGCCGGCCATTACTGCCTGGTTTCGGGCGAGTGACCACTGGGCATGAGCCGTAAGCGCCGTAGGCAATGAAGCCTGCGCGCATCGGTGGGGTTGGCGACGACGCCCGCCCTTCCTCCTCTCGGGCCGACGGACATCGATCTGTTCTCATCGGCCCCCGCGAAACTTCTGCCGCCGAGCGCGGTGTCCGTTGAATGTCGTGTACCCGCCACGGCGTCCGCATGTTGGAATGGTCTATCCGGTTCCCGAGAGCCGTCCCATCATGTAACCTGCACGAAATTTTGCACTCTCGCAGAGGGCCAACGTCGTCCCTCGGCACCTCCCCAGCGCGCGAAAGCCCTGGTGAGCACCCTCAGCCACATGACGACGACGGGAGAGCCGATGCGTACGCCGCACCAGCCGTCCCAGCACTCCACGACTGGCCAGAAGTGGTCCTTCATGGATGCTCGCCCTGCCGCGCAGGGACTGTACGACCCCCGGAATGAGCACGACGCGTGCGGCGTCGGATTCGTGGCCACCCTCACCGGCGAGGCCAGCCACACGCTGGTGGAACAGGCCCTGACGGTGCTGCGGAACCTGGAGCACCGCGGTGCCACCGGCTCCGAGCCGGACTCCGGTGACGGAGCTGGCATCCTCTCCCAGGTGCCCGACGCGTTCTTCCGCGAGGTGGCCGAATTCCAGCTGCCGGAGGCCGGTGGGTACGCGGTCGGTATCGCCTTCCTCCCGGAGGGCTCCACCGAGGAAGCCGTCTCGCATATCGAGACGATCGCCGCTGATGAGGGGCTGACCGTCCTCGGCTGGCGCGAGGTCCCCGTCGCCCCCCAGCTCCTCGGCGCCACCGCCCGCTCGACGATGCCCGTCTTCCGGCAGCTCTTCGTCAGCCAGGACGGCGCCACCGGCATCGACCTGGACCGCAAGGCGTTCGTGCTGCGCAAGCGCGCCGAGCGCGAGGCCGACGTGTACTTCCCGTCGCTGTCCGCGCGCACGATCGTCTACAAGGGCATGCTGACCACCGGCCAGCTGGAGCCCTTCTTCCCGGACCTCTCCGACCGGCGCTTCGCCTCCGCCATCGCGCTGGTCCACTCCCGGTTCTCCACCAACACCTTCCCGTCGTGGCCGCTCGCCCACCCGTACCGGTTCGTCGCCCACAACGGTGAGATCAACACCGTCAAGGGCAACCGCAACTGGATGCGCGCCCGTGAGTCGCAGCTGTTCTCCGACCTGTTCGACGCGCGCGCCGAGGGCCTGGAGCGGATCTTCCCGGTCTGTACGCCGGACGCCTCCGACTCCGCCTCCTTCGACGAGGTCCTGGAACTCCTCCACCTCGGCGGCCGTTCGCTGCCCCACTCGGTGCTGATGATGATCCCGGAGGCGTGGGAGAACCATGACTCCATGGACCCCGCCCGCCGCGCCTTCTACCAGTTCCACGCCACCCTGATGGAGCCCTGGGACGGCCCGGCCTGCGTCACCTTCACCGACGGCACCCAGGTCGGCGCGGTCCTGGACCGCAACGGACTGCGCCCCGGCCGCTACTGGGTCACCGACGACGGTCTCGTCGTCCTCGGCTCCGAGGTCGGCGTCCTCGACATCGACCCCGCCAAGGTGGTCCGCAAGGGCCGCCTCCAGCCCGGCCGGATGTTCCTCGTCGACACCGCCGAGCACCGGATCATCGAGGACGACGAGATCAAGGCCGCCCTCGCCGCCGAACAGCCCTACGCCGAGTGGCTGGAGGCCGGTGAGATCGAGCTGGCCGACCTGCCCGAGCGCGAGCACATCGTGCACACCCACGCCTCCGTCACCCGCCGCCAGCAGACCTTCGGCTACACCGAGGAGGAACTGCGGGTCATCATCGCCCCGATGGCCAAGACCGGCGCCGAGCCGATCGGCTCCATGGGCACCGACTCGCCGATCGCCGCCCTCTCCGAGCGCCCCCGGCTGCTGTTCGACTACTTCACCCAGCTGTTCGCGCAGGTCACCAACCCGCCCCTGGACGCCATCCGGGAGGAACTGGTCACCTCCCTGCGCTCCCCGCTGGGCCCCTCCGCCAACCTCCTCGACCTGACCTCCGCGTCCTGTCGCACGGTCACCCTGCCCTTCCCGGTGATCGACAACGACGAGCTGGCCAAGCTCATCCACATCAACGCCGACGGGGACATGCCCGGCTTCAAGGCCGCCACCCTGTCCGGCCTGTACCGGGTGCACGGCGGCGGCGAGGCCCTCGCCGCCCGCATCGACGAGATCTGCGCCGAGGCCGACGCCGCCATCGAGAACGGCGCCCGCCTCATCGTGCTCTCCGACCGGCACTCCGACGCCGAGCACGCCCCCATCCCCTCGCTGCTGCTCACCGCGGCCGTCCACCACCACCTCATCCGCACCAAGCAGCGCACCCATGTGGGCCTGCTGGTCGAGGCCGGCGATGTCCGCGAGGTCCACCATGTCGCCCTGCTCATCGGCTACGGCGCCGCCGCCGTCAACCCGTATCTGGCGATGGAGTCCGTCGAGGACCTGGTCCGTGCCGGGACGTTTCTGCCCGGTATCGAGTCCGAGCCGGCCATCCGCAATCTGATCTACGCCCTCGGCAAGGGCGTCCTCAAGGTGATGTCCAAGATGGGCATCTCCACCGTCGCCTCCTACCGCGGCGCCCAGGTCTTCGAGGCCGTCGGGCTCGAAGCGGCCCTGGTCGAGAAGTACTTCAACGGCACCACCTCCAAGATCGGCGGCGTCGGCCTCGATGTCGTCGCCAAGGAGGTCGCCGCCCGGCACGCCAAGGCGTACCCGGCCTCCGGCATCGCACCCGCGCACCGCGCGCTGGACATAGGGGGCGAGTACCAGTGGCGCCGCGAGGGCGAGCCGCACCTCTTCGACCCCGACACGGTCTTCCGCCTCCAGCACTCCACCCGCACCGCGCGCTACGACGTCTTCAAGCAGTACACCGAGCGCGTCAACGAGCAGTCCGAGCGGCTGATGACCCTGCGCGGTCTGTTCGGCTTCACCTCCGACCGCCCGTCCATCCCGGTGGACGAGGTCGAGCCGGTCTCCGAGATCGTCAAGCGGTTCTCCACCGGAGCCATGTCCTACGGCTCCATCTCCCGCGAGGCCCACGAGACCCTCGCCATCGCCATGAACCAGCTCGGCGGCAAGTCCAACACCGGTGAGGGCGGCGAGGACCCGGAGCGCCTCTACGACCCCGCGCGCCGCTCCAGCATCAAGCAGGTCGCCTCCGGCCGCTTCGGTGTGACCAGCGAGTACCTGGTCAACGCCGATGACATCCAGATCAAGATGGCCCAGGGCGCCAAGCCCGGCGAGGGCGGTCAGCTCCCCGGCCACAAGGTCTACCCGTGGGTCGCCAAGACCCGCCACTCCACCCCCGGCGTCGGCCTGATCTCCCCGCCCCCGCACCACGACATCTACTCCATCGAGGACCTCGCCCAGCTGATCCACGACCTGAAGAACGCCAACCCCGGGGCGCGCATTCACGTCAAGCTGGTCTCCGAGGTCGGCGTCGGCACCGTCGCCGCCGGTGTCTCCAAGGCGCACGCCGATGTCGTCCTGATCTCCGGGCACGACGGCGGCACCGGCGCCTCCCCGCTGACCTCCCTCAAGCACGCGGGCGGCCCCTGGGAGCTGGGCCTCGCCGAGACCCAGCAGACCCTGCTGCTCAACGGGTTGCGCGACCGGATCGTCGTCCAGACCGACGGCCAGCTCAAGACCGGCCGGGACGTGGTCATCGCCGCGCTGCTCGGCGCCGAGGAGTTCGGCTTCGCCACCGCGCCGCTGGTCGTCTCCGGCTGCGTCATGATGCGGGTCTGCCACCTCGACACCTGCCCGGTCGGCATCGCCACCCAGAACCCGGTGCTGCGCGAGCGCTTCGCCGGCAAGGCCGAGTACATCGTCAACTTCTTCACCTTCATCGCCGAAGAGGTCCGCGAACTCCTCGCCGAGCTGGGCTTTACCTCCATCGAGGAGGCCGTCGGCCACGCCGAGGTCCTCGACGTCACCCGCGCCATCGACCACTGGAAGGCCCAGGGCCTCGACCTCGCCCCGCTGTTCCACGTCCCCGACCTGCCCGAGGGCGCCGTCCGCCATCAGATCGTCGAGCAGGACCACGGTCTCGCCAAGGCGCTCGACAACGAGCTGATCCGGCTCGCCGCCGACGCCCTCGCCGCCGACTCGGCCGCCGACGCCCAGCCGGTGCGCGCCCAGGTCGCCATCCGCAACATCAACCGCACGGTCGGCACCATGCTCGGCCACGAGGTCACCAAGAAGTTCGGCGGCGCGGGACTGCCCGACGACACCGTCGACATCACCTTCACCGGCAGCGCCGGCCAGTCCTTCGGCGCGTTCCTCCCGCGCGGGGTCACCCTGCGCCTGGAGGGCGACGCCAACGACTACGTCGGCAAGGGCCTCTCCGGCGGCCGGGTGATCGTCCGCCCCGACCGGGGCGCCGACCATCTCGCCGAGTACTCCACCATCGCGGGCAACACCCTCGCCTACGGCGCCACCGGCGGTGAGCTGTTCCTGCGCGGCAAGGTCGGCGAGCGCTTCTGCGTCCGCAACTCCGGTGCGCTGGTGGTCTCCGAGGGCGTCGGCGACCACGGCTGCGAGTACATGACCGGCGGCCACGCCGTCGTCCTCGGCGAGACCGGCCGCAACTTCGCGGCGGGCATGTCCGGCGGCATCGCCTACGTCATCGACCTCGACCCGGACAACGTCAACACCGGCAACCTCGGCGCCGTCGAGGCCCTCTCCGACAGCGACCGCGACTGGCTGCACGACGTGGTGCGCCGCCACGCCGAGGAGACCGGCTCCACCGTCGCCGGGAAGCTCCTCGCCGACTGGCCGGCCGCCGCCGCCCGGTTCAGCAAGATCATCCCCAGCACGTACAAGGCAGTGCTCGCCGCCAAGGACGCCGCCGAGCGAGCGGGTCTCTCCGAGACCGAGATCACCGAGAAGATGATGGAGGCGGCGACGCATGGCTGACCCGAAGGGCTTCCTGAACCACGGCCGCGAGACCGCCGCCTCCCGCCCGGTCGATGTCCGGCTGCGCGACTGGAACGAGGTCTACGTCCCCGGCTCGCTGCTGCCGATCATCAGCAAGCAGGCCGGCCGCTGCATGGACTGCGGCATCCCGTTCTGCCACAACGGCTGTCCGCTCGGGAATCTGATCCCCGAGTGGAACGACTACGCCTACCGCGAGGACTGGGCGGCGGCCTCCGAGCGCCTCCACGCCACGAACAACTTCCCCGAGTTCACCGGCCGCCTCTGCCCGGCGCCCTGCGAGTCCGCCTGCGTCCTCGGCATCAACCAGCCGGCCGTCACCATCAAGAACGTCGAGGTCTCCATCATCGACAAGGCGTGGGAGACCGGGGACGTGGCCCCGCAGATCCCCGAGCGCCTGTCCGGCAAGACGGTCGCGGTCGTCGGCTCCGGCCCCGCCGGTCTCGCCGCCGCCCAGCAGCTCACCCGGGCCGGCCACACCGTCGCCGTCTACGAGCGCGCCGACCGCGTCGGCGGCCTGCTGCGCTACGGCATCCCCGAGTTCAAGATGGAGAAGCGGCACATCAACCGCCGTATCGAACAGATGCGCGCCGAGGGCACCCGCTTCCGCACCGGCATCGAGATCGGCCGCGACCTCAAGGCCACCGACCTCAAGAAGCGCTACGACGCCGTCGTCCTCGCCGTCGGCGCCACCACCGCGCGCGACCTGCCGGTCCCGGGCCGGGAGCTGAACGGCATCCACCAGGCGATGGAGTACCTGCCGCTCGCGAACAAGGTCCAGGAGGGCGACTACGTGGCGCCCCCGCTCACCGCCGAGGGCAAGCATGTCGTCGTCATCGGCGGCGGCGACACCGGCGCGGACTGCGTGGGCACCGCCCACCGCCAGGGCGCGGCCTCGGTCACCCAGCTGGAGATCATGCCCCGCCCCAACGACGACCGGCACCCCGTCTCCCAGCCCTGGCCCACCTTCCCCCTCCTCTACAAGGTCACCTCCGCGCACGAGGAGGGCGGCGAGCGGGTCTACTCCGTCTCCACCACCCACTTCGAGGGCGACGAGGACGGCAACGTCCAGTGGCTGCACCTCGCCGAGGTCGAGTTCACCGACGGCAAGCTCATCCAGAAGCCCGGCAGCGAGCGCCGCATCCCGGCCCAGCTGGTCACCCTCGCCATGGGCTTCACCGGCACCGACCGGGACAACGGCCTGGTCGACCAGTTCGCCCTCGACCTCGACGCCCGCGGCAACATCGCCCGCGACACCGACTACCAGACCAACGTCCCCGGCGTCTTCGTCGCCGGTGACGCGGGCCGCGGCCAGTCCCTGATCGTCTGGGCCATCGCCGAGGGCCGCTCGGCCGCGCGGGGCGTCGACCGCTTCCTGACCGGCGCGAGCGACCTGCCGGCCCCGATCCGCCCGACGGACCGAGCACTGGCGGTCTGACCAACGGGCCCGCCCCCCTCTCTCTCCTCTCCCCCTCAAGACCTCCCGTACAACGGCGTACGGGCGGGGATGTCCGGGGGACATTCCTGGGACGCTCCAGGGATGTCCCCCCGACCACCCGCAGACGGCGTCTGCCACAGTCCCCGACCGGACCATGGGCAGGCGCCGCCTCTTCTTTTCCTGAGGGGGGATCCCCGCCGGGCGGGGTGAGCCGAACACGGTGTGGCGGCGTGCGCGGGGGCGTACGCTCGGCGCCTTCAGGGGAGCGGTACGAGGGGCGGGGCGGTATGACGGCGGCGATCAGTCTGCGCAAGTTCGAGGAGACGGCTCCGGCCCTGGTCAGTCTCTACAAGAGCGCCGGTTCGGCGCTGGAACGGCACGGCCTGGAGGGCCACCGGGCGGCCGTCTACCTGGTACTCGACTACTCCGGCTCCATGCGGCCGTACTACAAGGACGGCACGGTGCAGGCGCTCGCCGACCGGGTGCTCGGTCTGTCGGCGCACCTGGACGACAACGGCCGGGTGCCCTTGGTGTTCTTCTCCACCGGTATCGACGCCGTCACCGAGATCACCCTCGGCGACGACCGGGAACGGGTCGAGCGGATCGTCTCCGGGCTGGGGCACATGGGCAGGACCAACTACCACCTGGCCCTCGACGAGGTCATCGACCACTATCTCGACAGCGGCTCGCGGGACCCCGCGCTGGTGGTCTTCCAGACCGACGGCGGCCCCAGCAACCGGTTCGCCACCGAACGCCATCTGTGCCGGGCGGCGCGGCTGCCGATGTTCTGGCAGTTCATCGGCTTCGGCGATCCGGAGAACCGGCAGTTCGACTTCCTGCGCCGCCTCGACGAACTCGCCGTCCCCGGGCTGCGGGTGGTGGACAACGCGGGGTTCTTCCCCGCGGGCATCGACCCGCTGAAGGTGAGCGACGAGGAACTGTACGACCGGCTGCTCGGAGAGTTCCCGAGGTGGCTGGTGGCGGCGCGGGCGCGGGGGATCGTTCGGCCTTAGGGCGTTCGGAGGGAGCTGAGGGGGTTCGGCCCCCCGGGCGACGACAGCGCCGCCAAGGCCGGCGTCGTCGCCCTCACCCTCGTCGCCGCCGCCGAACTCGCCCGCTACGGCGTCCAGCTCAATGCCGTCGCACCCGCCGCGCGGACCCGGATGACCGAGCGTCCCCCCATCTACGTGTCGCACTCCAGCACCGTCCTGCACAGCGCGCACCGTGCCCGTACCCGCCCCTTCACCGGCACTCGGATGCGCTGATGGCAGGTCGGGCACGGGAACGACACCCGCAGTGGCTCCGGCCCGCCCGAGAAGGCGTACGGCACCCCGGGCCCGTCCGCCGTCGCCGGGGCGTGCCCCTGGGCGTGCCGCCGGTCGCGCGCGTAGCGTCGCCGTCCCACCCAGCCCGCCGCCGTCAGCGGTGGCTGCTCCCCGTCCCTGCGGGCGCGGGCCATGCCCTTGCTGTACGCCGTGTACGCCTGCGGGCTGGTGAACCAGGGCGAGGGATCCTCACCGAACACCAGCGCCCGTTTGGCCAGCACGTACCCGAACTCCTCGGGCGTCAGATAGCCGAGCTTCTGCGAGGACGCCGCGTCCTCCCGGTAGGCGTCCAGCAGCAGCCAGCCCGCGCCCAGATAGGCCGCCGCCGTGTCCGTGAGGATCTCGTTGTCCCGCGTCCCCGGGAACGCCAGCCCCAGGCGGTGCAGATACACATGCATCGCCTCGTGCGCCAGCGCCGCCCCGATGTCCCGCCGATGCGTCCGGAACCGGTCGTTCAGCTCCACGAAGTACTCCGGACCGGCCGTCAGTTCGATGTTCGCCGCGTGCCGCATCGTCCGGAACGCGACGATCAGCCGGGCGTCCGGCAGCCGGTAGTGCCGCACGATCTCACGCGCCACGCGCTGGGCGCCCAGATACAGATCGTCCGTGTCGGCGAACGCCACATCGGCCGGAACCACACTGGTCGAGAACGTCTGGATCGTGTCGTACGACAGCCTCCTGTAGAGCGCGGTGACGGCCGCCCGCACCGTCTCCAGATGCGGGTAGCCGTGCTCGACCGGTCCGCCGTTCGCCACGCCCGTACCCCCAAGACGCCGTGAACCACCCGATTCCACTGTACGGCGGCGAAAACCGGATGCCCGTGGGCGGCCCCCGGGGCTACGGTCGGCCCGGTGACCACCGATACCCCCCGAGAGCGGCCTCCCGGGTCCTCAGGCGCCCCCGTCCTGCGCGTCGGCGGCCCCGACGAGGACCTCCAGCGGTGGCTGGACGACGAGCTGACCGCGTTCAACGACCGGGCCGCCGCCGTCCCCCCGCCCGAGGACTTCTCCGTCGCCCTCACCGGCCCCGGCGGCGAGCGCATCGGCGGCCTCACCGGATGGGTGTGGGGCGGACTGTGCGCCGTGGAGATGCTCTGGGTGCGCGAGGACCGCCGCCACGAGGGCTGGGGGAGCCGGCTGATGCGGGCCGCCGAGGCGGAGGCCGTACGGCGCGGCTGCACCGACCTCACCGTCTCCACGTACACCTTCCAGGCCCCCGACTTCTACCCGGCGCTCGGCTTCCGGGAGCGCGGCCGGGTCGACGGCGTACCGGGCGGGCACCAGGACGTGTACTTCCACAAGACCATCGGGGCCAGCGGGGCCATCGGGACCGGGGGTGCCGGGGAGACCGGGGAGGCCGGGGGAGGCTGAGGGCACCGGAGGATTCCGTACCGGGGCCCCAGGAGCCCGGTACGGAATCCTCCGGTTGTCACCGACCGGCCCGATCCGGCCACCCCACACCCCCCAACCCACACCCCCCGACCCCCCATCCTGAGACATCCCCTGTCCGCTCCCTGGGACGATCCCCCGCCGCCCCACCCCCGCGCCGCCCCCGACACGTAGGGTGTGCGGTCATGACCACCAGCAACACCGGTACCGGAGACGTCGACCCCGCCGTGCGCGAGGAACTCGCCCGGCTGCGCGACAGCATCGACAACATCGACGCGGCGGTCGTCCATATGCTCGCCGAACGCTTCAAGGCCACCCAGCAGGTGGGCCATCTCAAGGCCATCCACCAGTTGCCCCCGGCCGATCCGGAGCGCGAGGCCCGGCAGATCGAGCGGCTCAGAGCGCTCGCCGGGAACGCCAAACTCGACCCGGCATTCGCTGAGAAGTTCCTCAATTTCATCATCGCCGAGGTGATCCGCCACCATGAGCGGATCGCCGAGGACACCGTCGCCGCCCAGCCCGACCAGCCCCGCTGACCTCGTACGACGGCCCGCCGACCCGTTCGGCGGGCCCCGGGGAGCGCGACGCGGCCGGGCGAGGCGTTTCTCTCATCGAGCACTCCTCGTCAAGGAACGAGCACTCCCCGTAGGCTGAGGGCGCATAAGGTGGGGGTCCAGGTTGGAGGGGAGGTCCGGCCATGGAGTCGGAAGCCAGCATCCTCATCGTCGACGACCACAACGACACGCTGTACGCACTGGAGAGCGCGCTCGCCCCGCTCGACCGCCCGCTCGTCCGGGCCACCAGCGGCGACGAAGCGCTCAAACAGCTCCTGCGCGGCGGCATCGGGCTCCTGCTGCTCGACATCCGCACCCCCGGCGCCGACGGCCTGGACGTCGTGCGCTATCTGCGCGGACCGGAACAGACCCAGCACATCCCGGTCATCCTGCTCACCGGCCTCGACCCCGACCAGGAACTCACCGCCGCCGCCTACGACCTCGGCGTCGCCGACCTCCTCGTCAAACCCATCGACCCCTGGGCCCTGCGCACCAAGGTCCGCTACCTCTACGACGCCCACGAACGCCACCGCGCGCTGAAGCGCGAGATACGCGAACTGCGCGCCGCACGCCCCCGCCCGAACGGACCGCACGACCGCTCCCGCCCCGGCCGCGTCCCCGCGCCCCGCGAGATCCCGCGGGCCACCTCCGCCTGAACTCCGCCCGCACCACCCGGGAAGCCGGGGCGCAGGTCGCGATCCGGGCACGAACCGGGCCGCCCCTGTGCGATGTCAGTGCCATCGGGCAGCATGGCACGCATGTCCGTTCTCACGCGCGACGAAGCGCAGACCCGTGCAACGCTCCTCGACGTCCAGCGGTACGCGATCGACCTCGATCTGACCACCGGGGACGAGACCTTCGACTCCCGTACCGTGATCCATTTCAGCGCCCGCACGGACGCGGACACCTTCGTCGAGCTGAAGCCCGCACAGCTGCGGTCCGCGACCCTCGACGGACACCCCCTCGACCCGGAGACCCTCGACGGCAACCGCCTGCCCCTGAAGCACCTCACCGCCGGGGAGCACGAACTGCGCATCGACGCCGCCATGCGCTACTCCCGCACCGGCGAGGGCATGCACCGCTTCACCGACCCCAGCGACGACGAGACCTACGTCTACACCCAGCTCTTCCTGGACGACGTCCAGCGCGTCTTCGCCGCCTTCGACCAGCCCGACCTCAAAGCCGTCGTCGAGCTGACCGTGACCGCCCCCGAAGGCTGGACCGTCCTCGCCAACGGCATCACCGAGCGGCAGGACGACGGCCGCTGGCGGGCCGCCGCCACCCCGCCCGTCTCCACCTACCTCGTCGCCGTCGCCGCAGGCCCCTGGCACTCGGTCCGCACCGAGCACCGCGGCCTGCCCTTCGGCATCCACTGCCGCCGCTCGCTCGGCCCCTACCTCGACACCGACGCCGACGAACTGCTGGAGATCACCCGCCAGTGCTTCGACCGCTACCACGAGAAGTTCGAGGAGCCCTACCCCTTCGACTCCTACGACCAGGCGTTCGTCCCCGAGTTCAACGCCGGTGCCATGGAGAACCCCGGCCTGGTCACCTTCCGTGACGAGTTCGTCTACCGCTCCGCCGTCACCGACACCGAGCGGCAGACCCGCGCCATGGTCATCGCCCACGAGATGGCCCACATGTGGTTCGGCGACCTGGTCACCCTCAAGTGGTGGGACGACATCTGGCTGAACGAGTCCTTCGCCGAGTACATGGGCTACCAGACCCTCGTCGAGGCCACCCGCTTCACCGACACCTGGACCGACTTCGGCGTCGTCCGCAAGGGCTGGGGCTACGACGCCGACCAGCGCCCCTCCACCCACCCCGTGGCCCCCGAAGCCGTCCCCGACACCGCCTCCGCGCTGCTCAACTTCGACGGCATCTCCTACGCCAAGGGCGCCTCCGCCCTGCGCCAGCTCGTCGCCTGGCTAGGCGAGAAGGACTTCCTCGCCGGTATCAACACCCACTTCGCCCGGCACAAGTTCGCCAACGCCACCCTCGCCGACTTCATCGACTCCCTCGCCCACACCACCGACCGCGATGTCCACGCCTGGGCCGACGCCTGGCTCCGCACCACCGGCGTCGACACCCTCGTCCCCCGCGTCACCCGCGGCGACAACGGCATCTGCACCCTCACCGTCGACCGCACCGGCTCCCGCCCCCACCGCATCGCCGTCGGCCTCTACGACATCGACCCCGCCGACGACGAGGGCCGCCTCGTGCTCCGCGACCGCCGCGACCTCGACCTCCCGCAGACCGCACCCGAACCCATCGGCAAACGCCCCGCGCTGCTCCTGCTCAACGACGGCGACCTCAGCTACGCCAAGGTCCGCTTCGACCCCGAGTCCTTCACCACGGTCCGCGAACGCCTCTCCGGTCTGCCCCGGCCGCTCACCCGCGCGGTGGTGTGGAACGCCCTCAGGGACGCCGTCCGCGACGGCGAACTGGCGCCCACCACCTATCTGGACACCGCCCGCACCCACCTCCCCCGCGAGACCGACCTCGCCCTCGTCCAGGGCGTCCTCGCCTTCGCCGCCACCCAGATCGCCGGCCGCTATCTCGCCCCCGACGCCCGCCCCGGCGCCCTCGCCACCCTGGGCGCCCTGTGCCGCGACCTCATCCGCCGCACCGAGGACGGCTCCCACCCCGGCCTGCGCCTGATCGCCGTACGCCACTTCATCGACGTCGCCACCCGCCCCGACCCCCTCGCCGCCTGGCTCGCCGACGGCAGCGTCCCCGGCGGGCCCGAGCTGGACCCCGAGCTGCGCTGGCGCATCCTCGCCCGCCTCGCCGTCCTCGGCGCCACCGACGAGACGGCCATCGCCGCCGAACTCGACCGCGACCCCAGCGCCACCGGCCAGGAAGGCGCCGCCCGCTGCCGCGCCGCCCTGCCAGACCCGGAGGCCAAGGCCGCCGCCTGGTCCGCCCTGTTCAGCGCCGACGACCTCTCCAACTACCTCTTCACCGCCACCGCCCAGGGCTTCTGGCAGCCCGAACAGGCCGACCTGGTCGCCGCGTACGTCCCCCGCTTCTACGAGGACGCCGTCGCCCTCGCCGCCCGGCGCGGCCCCGCCATCGCCGACGCCGCCGGCCGCTGGGCCTTCCCCGGCCCCGCCGTCGACCCCGAGAACCTGCGACTCGGCCGCGCCTGCCTGGAGTCCGCCGACCTCACCCCGGCCCTGCGCCGCAAACTCGCCGACCAGCTCGACGACCTGGAGCGGGCCCTGCGCGTACGGGAGTCGACACCCACCGCACCCCGCTGACGCCGGGGGACCGGCCGCCCGACCCCGCTACCCCACTCCCACCCCACCCCCTCCCCGGTACCCCCTTTCGGGTCCGATCCCGCGTTTTCCGGGCGCGGCAGCGCACAGCCCCCTCAAGCTGGAGCCCCGCTGCCCGCCCGGAGGTCCCCATGCGCACCCCGCCCCCGGCCCCGGACGCCCTCGGCGCCGGACGCGCCCCGGGTGCCGCATACGCCGTGAGCCGGTCGCCGCGCGCCTCCCTCCCGCCCCACTTCCACGCGCCCGGCGCCACCCGCGCCGCCCCGCCGCGCCCACCTCCCCGCGGACCGGCCCCGCCCAGGCCGACGAAGCTCCCGGGCCCCGCCGATGCCCCCAGCCCCGGCAACCCGGCGGCCCGGCAACCCCTCACTCGAACCCGGTAGAAGGACACACCCCCGCATGCCCCCTGCACACCCCCACACCACCCCCACCCCTTGCCCCTCCCCTTCCCCTTCCTCACCCCCACCCCCCGACCCCACCACCCCCCGCGACCTCGTGGGCATCGGCATCGGCCCCTTCAACCTCTCCCTCGCCGCCCTCGCCCACCCCCTCGCGGAGCTGGACGCCGTCTTCTACGAGCAGCGCCCCGCCTTCCACTGGCACCCCGGCCTGCTGATCGACGGCACCACCCTCCAGGTCCCCTTCCTCGCCGACCTGGTCACCCTCGCCGACCCCGCCAGCCCCTGGACCTTCCTCAACTACCTCCGCGCCCGCGACCGCCTCTACCCCTTCTACTTCGCCGAGCGCTTTCACATCCAGCGCGCCGAGTACGACGCCTACTGCCGCTGGGTCGCCGAGAACCTCCCCGGACTGCGCTTCGGCCACCAGATCGACGCCGTCCGCTGGAACCCCGAACGCGATGTCTTCGAGGTCGACCACACCCAGCTCGACGCCGACGGCGAGGCCGAGGCCCTCGGCCGCACCTACACCCGCTCCATCGTCCTCGGCATCGGCACCGAACCCCATGTCCCCGACCCGCTGCGCCCCCTGGTCGACGCCCCCGGCGTCCCCGTCCTGCACGCCGCCGACTATCTCGACCACCGCGAGGCCCTGCTCACCGCCGGACATGTCACCGTCATCGGCTCGGGCCAGTCCGGCGCCGAGGTCTTCCTCGACCTGCTCCGCCACCGCCCCGCCGGCCGCGAGCAACTCCACTGGCTGGGCCGCACCGAGGCGTTCGCGCCCATGGAGTACTCCAAACTCGGCCTCGAACACTTCACCCCCGACTACACCCGCTACTTCCACGCCCTCGCCGAACCCGTCCGCGACCGGCTCACCACCACCCAGTGGCAGCTCCACAAGGGCATCGGCGCCGACACCCTCGCCGCCATCCACGACGAGCTGTACCGCCGCACCCTGCACGGCGGCTGGCCCGACGCCGTCCTCACCCCCGGCGTCCGCGTCCGCACCGCGGGCCGGATCGCCACCACCAAGGTCGAACTGCACCTCGAACACCTCCAGCAGGGCACCCGCTCCCGGCTCACCACCGACGCCGTCGTCCTCGCCACCGGCTACCGCGAACGCCCCCTGGACCGCATCCTCGCCGGACTCGACCCCTATCTGCGCCGCGACAGCCGCGACCGGCTCCGCGTCGACGCCGACCACCGGCTCGTCCTGGACCCGTCCGTCACCGGCTCCGTCCATGTCCAGAACGCCGAGACCCACACCCATGGCGTCGGCGCCCCCGACCTCGGCCTCGCCGCCTGGCGCAGCGCCACCATCCTCAACGCCCTCACCGGCAAGGACGCCTACCCCCTGCCCCGCCGTACCGCCTTCACCACCTTCGGTCTCGAACAGCACCAGCCCCGGATCCCGTCCGCCCGCACCCCCCGCACCCTCACCCCGCTGACGGACGGAATCTGACGGACGGAATCTGACCGGCACCCCGCGACAGACACCCCCGGACCGACCACTCAGAACACCGGTGTGCCGTTCCGTGTCAACCGCCAGTCCACCGACGCGAAGTCCCCCGGATCCAGCACCCCCTTCGCGGTCACCCACTCCGCGATCCGGGTCCGGATCTCCGTCGACTCCGACCCACCTCCGGCGCGGACGCCACATGCGGAAAGGCGCCGCCGCCGTTGGCCGGCAATTGTTCACCGCGAACACGACGGGCCTCGACCGTCGTCAGTGTCTCGGTCGCCCTCCCGACGACGTTCATCGCCCGCGCCATCGGATGCACCGGCCCGCCCTCGGCGGTGATCGGCTCCACCGTCGCGTAGTAGTACGTCAGCGGTGTGCCCTGGATCGTGTCGACGGCGTCCAGCAGCGGCGTGTTGGCCTGCCCCTTCTCCGCCCGGACCTGCGCCACCGGCGTCGCGATCCGGGCCCTTGGCATTGCCCTGGGCATCGGAGTACTCCGCGTCCTTGAGGTAGTCCCAGTTGAAGATGTTCCCGCTCCCGGGTGGCGCCCCGCGCGGGCACCGCGCCCATCGCGCGACGCGTATGACGCACGGCGCATGACGCGCGTAGATTCCGACCCGGACATGACCAACCGCACCAGAGCCGGCCGATTGCGATCCGATGACCACGCCCCGGAGCATCCCCGCCCCCCACCCGAACTGACACAGTGAGACCCATGACCTCACCCGGCCCGGTCCCCTACGGCACCCCCGACGCCCCCCGCATCGCCGTCCGCGGCGAGGCCCACCTCGAAGTCGACCCCGAGATCGCCCGCATCGGCATCACCGTCACCGCCCGCGGGCGCGACCGCCGCACCGCCCTCGACGACCTCACCCGCCGCAACGCCACCGTCCTCGACCTCGTCAAGTCCTACGGCGACGCCGTCGAACGCGTCGAGACCGGCGCCCTCTCCCTCACCCCCCAGCTCACCAAGGGCCGCGGCGAACGCGTCCGCACCTACCAGGGCACCGTCCACCTCACCGCCGAACTCACCGACTTCACCGCCCTCGGCGAACTCACCACCCGCCTCGCCGACCTCGACCTCACCCGCGTCGACGGCCCCTGGTGGTCCCTGCGCCCCGACTCACCCGCCCACCGCGACGCCCGCCGCCGCGCCGTCCAGGAAGCCGTCCAGCGCGCCCGCGAATACGCCGAGGCCCTCGGCACCACCCTCGCCGCCCTCGTCGAACTCGCCGACACCGGCGCCGAGGCCCCCCACCCCTACGCCCCGGCCCCCGGCTCGATGCGCAGCGTGGCCTACGCCGCCGAGGACGCCGGCGCCGCCCCCCTCGACCTCGAACCCCAGCGCCAGCAGGTGTACGCCACCGTCAACGCCCGCTTCACCATGAACCCCCCGGCCCTCTGACCCGCACCGCCCAGCCCCGCCCCTCCATCAGGTGTGCGAGCCGTCGCACAAAGCAACCAGGCGATCAGAACACCCCGCCGAAATGCTCATCGGAGCGCCCCGGCGCACAATTCAATACTTGTCAACACCCCTTCATGCAAAGGTTGTTGAGTAGTCATGCCCGGCCAATTCTCTACCCACCGGTAGGCAATAGGCTCGTTACATGCGCCGAGCGAAAATCGTCTGCACCCTGGGCCCCGCCACCGACTCGTACGACCAGATCAAGGCGCTGGTCGAAGCCGGAATGGACGTGGCCCGCTTCAACCTCAGCCACGGCACCCACGCCGACCACGAGGAACGCTACCGGCGCGTCCGCAAGGCCGCCGACGAGACCGGCCGCAGCGTCGGTCTCCTCGCCGACCTTCAGGGCCCGAAGATCCGCCTCGGCCGCTTCACCGAAGGCCCCGTACTCCTTGAACGCGGAGACGCCTTCACCATCACCGTCGAACCCGAGGTCCAGGGCGACCGCGACATCTGCGGCACCACCTACCACGGCCTCGCCACCGACGTCACCCCCGGCGAACGCATCCTCGTCGACGACGGCAAGGTCTGCCTCGAAGTCACCGCCGTCGACGGCCCCCGCGTCCACACCACCGTCCTCGAAGGCGGCATGGTCTCCGACCACAAGGGCCTCAATCTCCCCGGCGTCGCCGTCTCCGTCCCCGCCCTCAGCGACAAGGACGAGGCCGACCTCCGCTGGGCGCTGCGCACCGGCTTCGACATCATCGCCCTCTCCTTCGTCCGCAGCGGACGCGACGCCGACGACGTCCACCGCATCATGGCCGAGGAGGGCCGCCGGCTCCCCCTCATCGCCAAGGTCGAGAAGCCCCAGGCCGTCGACGCCATCGACGACATCGTCGCCGCCTTCGACGGCATCATGGTCGCCCGCGGCGACCTCGGCGTCGAAATGCCGCTCGAACAGGTCCCCATCGTCCAGAAGCGCGCCATCAAACTCGCCCGGCGCAACGCCAAACCGGTCATCGTCGCCACCCAGATGCTCGACTCGATGATCGACAACTCCCGCCCCACCCGCGCCGAGGCCAGCGATGTCGCCAACGCCGTCATCGACGGCACCGACGCGGTCATGCTCTCCGGCGAGACCAGCGTCGGCAAATACCCCATCGAAACCGTCCGCACGATGGCCAAGATCGTCGAAGCGGCCGAGGAGGACCTCCTCGCCAAGGGGCTCCCGCCCCTCACCGAGCACAACAAACCCCGCACCCAGGGCGGCGCCGTCGCCCGCGCCGCCGCCGAGATGGGCGACTTCCTCGGCGCCAGGTTCCTCGTCGCCTTCACCCAGTCCGGCGACACCGCCCGCCGCCTCTCCCGCTACCGCTCCCCGATCCCCCTCCTCGCCTTCACCCCCGACCCCGCCACCCGCTCCCAGCTCAGCCTCACCTGGGGCATCGAAACCTTCCTCGGCCCCCACGTCGACTCCACCGACGCGATGGTCGACCAGGTCGACGAACTCCTCACCCGCTACGCCCGCTGCGCCCCCGGCGACACGGTCGTCATCACCGCAGGTTCCCCTCCGGGGGTTTCCGGGACGACGAACCTGGTGCGGGTGCACCACATCGGGGAGTCGAGCGGCTGAGGGGCTGATCAGTGGCCGGGGCCAACGGAGGAGAGGGACCGCCGGTGCACCGGCGGTCCCTCTCTCACACCCGGCCGAAGGGACGAGGAACTAGCCTTCCTCGATGATGCGCCGGGCCGCGTCCACCTTTTCCCGGTGCGCTGTGCGCAGCTTCTCCAGCGCCTTGGAATCCTTCTTTATGCCCGCGTTCTGGATCTCCGTCTCGGCCTTGAACCAGATGTCGAGCAAGCCCGTCTTCTCTTTGCATTCCACATCGGTGACAGCGGTCTGCTTCTCCTCGGCGGAGATTTCCTCCCCCTGGAATGCGGGGCTGTTCAGCGGGTCCATGGGGGAGTCGTACTCGAATCCAGCATTCCGCATGCATGCGGACCATTTCCGGAATGCTGCCGTCACCGCGGGGTCGCTGCGGGATTCGTCGTAGCTGCTGGTGGAGATATGGCGGGCGACGGCGGCCCCGGCAGGGTCGTCGTACTCGTCCGCAAGCGTGTCCATCGCCTGGCCGAAGCAGCCGTTCTCGGGAATCTCTTTCCCCTCGTACATGATTTTCCCGCCGCTTCCGATTTCCGCGCCGCGGTTTCCGTAGAACACCTTGAGCGCGTCTTCCGGGAGGTCCGGGCCGGTCGGCAGCGGGCCGGAGTCGGGGTGGTAGCCCAGGCGCTCGGCCTCGCTCGCGCTGGACAGTCCGTAGCGACGGTCGGCGGGAGCGGGCGCCGTCGGTTCCCGCCCCGGCGGCGCGTAGTCGATCCCGAAGGTGCGCATACAGCGCTGCGTCAGGATGTGCTGGGCGTTCTCGATTGCGGCGTCCTCGTCCGCCGTGTAGCTGTAGCGGGCGATGGGCAGCCGCTGGGTGTACGAGACATGCCGTTCGGCGGCCGTGCCGGAGGGGTCCGTGGTCCCGGCCGGGCCTCCGCCCCGCTCCTCCGGTCCGCTCCCGGAGGAGCAGCCGAGCAGGGCGACGGCCAGGGCCAGGCAGAGAGGTGCCAGGCGTCGCACAGGGGTCAGAACTTGTAGCAGTTGCCGTCGTAGCGGCCGTAGCCGAAGGACGCGTTGTCGTTGTACGTGTTCTGGAGGCGCTGGCCCGGTCCGTCGTTGGTGCTGCGGAAGGGCGGCAGGGAGTCGCACGCGCCGGCGAGGTTGCTGTTGAAGTAGATGACCAGGTTGTACGGGGCCAGGTTGACGGCCGAAGCGGCGTTGTTCTTCACCGCCTGGCCCTTTCCGGCACCGCTGCCGAGGAAGGTGTACCCGTTCAGGCTGTAGTGGTCGAATCCGACGAATGTCGTGCGCGAGCCGGCGAGGCCGCTGTTGTAGTAGAACGTCATGCAGTACGTCTCGTGGTCCGGGCAGACGAGCGTCGGGGCGGCCTGGGACTGCGGGGCCATTCCGAGCGTGAAGCCGGCGGTGGCGGCGGCGGTGATTCCCAGAGTGGCGATCTTGCGGCGCAATTGCATGACAGAGCTCCTGTGAGTGACAGTCACGGATGTCACGGCGCGGATTCGCGCCGCCGTTCGAACTGAAGGATCGTAACAACTTCCGCACCGTAGGGGAATTGAGTTTCCGGTGGGGCGAGCCGGTCTTCGGGCGTTACCGCACGGCGATTGAGACATCATGAAATGTCGCGATGTGGGCCAGGATTTCTCACTGCCGGAAAATGGAACGAGAGATTCAGTCGGACGCCGAAGGGCGCGGAAATGCGACGGGGATCCCGGGCGTCATCGACGCGCTGTGGATTCGGCGACCGGCACTCAGGCCGGGACTTCGGAGGATTCCTTTGAAAGGAAGGCAAGGTGCTCCGGGTGGGACTCGAACCCACACTGAATGGTGTTTGAGACCATCGTCTCTGCCGATTGGACTACCGGAGCTTCTTTGAACCGAAGGTAAGTGTAGCCCCTCGGTCACCCAAACATACAGGAGCTGGGTAGGCTCTGGGGGAGCAGTACCCCTGCCCCTGAACGAGGAGCCCCCGTGACCGCCCCCGAGTCGCCCCAGCCCGTAGACGCGCCCGACGACGACAAGTCGCACGTGCCTCCGCTGACGACCCGTGTCGTCATCGCCGAGGACGAGGCCCTGATCCGGCTGGACCTCAAAGAGATGCTGGAGGAGGAGGGCTACTCGGTCGTCGGCGAGGCCGGGGACGGGGAGCAGGCGGTGGAGCTGGCTCGTGAGCTGCGGCCCGATCTGGTGATCCTCGATGTGAAGATGCCCCGGCTCGACGGCATCTCGGCGGCCGAGAGGATCGCGGAGGAGTCCATCGCCCCCGTGCTGATGCTGACCGCGTTCTCGCAGCGGGACCTGGTCGAGCGCGCGCGGGACGCCGGGGCCATGGCCTATCTGGTCAAGCCGTTCAGCAAGAGCGATGTCGTCCCGGCCATCGAGATGGCCGTCTCGCGGTACACGCAGCTGAGGGAGCTGGAGAAGGAGGTCGCCGACCTCGCGCAGCGGCTGGAGACGCGGAAGCTGGTGGACCGGGCCAAGTCCATTCTCCAGACCGAGTACGGGCTGAGCGAGCCCGCCGCCTTCCGCTGGATCCAGAAGACCTCCATGGACCGCCGGATGTCCATGCAGCAGGTCGCCGAGGCCGTCATCGAGGACGCGGCGGAGAAGAAGGCGGCCAAGGGGGAGAAGGACTGACCGTCCGTCCGCGGGCGCGCCCGGTGTTCTTCCGTGAGCGACGCCCCGTGTCCTTCTGCGAGGCGCTCCCGGTGACCTGCGGCCAACGCGCTCCCGGTGACCTTCGGCGGACGCGCTCCCGGTCTCTCTCAGGGGGCCGCCCCCGATGCCCTTCCGTGGACCCCCTGAGCCCTTCCGGGGTCCCCGGACCCCTGAGCCCCTCCAGGGTCCCGGCTCCCCCAGGAACCCCCGCCCGTCCCCGCCCCCACAGCCGCCCCCACAGCCGACCGCACCGAGGCCCGCGCCCCCTCACAGGGGACGCGGGCCTCGGATGTGTCGGTGTGCCCCCGGTTCAGTCCTCGCCGAGGTACGCCTTTCTGACCGACTCGTCGTGCAGCAGATCCTGGCCGCTGCCGGACAGGACGATCTTCCCGACCTCCATGACATGGCCGTGATCGGCCAGTGACAGGGCCGCCTGGGCGTTCTGCTCGATCAGCAGGATCGTGGTGCCCTGCGACTTCAGCTCCTGGATCGTCGCCATGATCTTCTGCATCATGATCGGCGACAGCCCCATGGACGGCTCGTCCAGCATCAGCAGCTTGGGCTGGGACATCAGCGCCCGGCCCATCGCCAGCATCTGCTGCTCACCGCCGGAGAGGGTGCCGGCGGCCTGCTTGTGCCGTTCGCCGAGGATGGGGAAGAGATCGTAGGCGCGCTGGATGTCCTTCTCGATGCCTTCCTTGTCATTGCGCAGGAAGGCGCCGAGCCGGAGATTGTCCTCGATCGTCATCCGGGGGAAGATGTGCCGCCCCTCGGGTGAGTGGGCGAGCCCCAGGGACACGATCTTGTGCGCGGGGATCTTGTTCAGCGTCCGGCCGTCGAACTTGATCTGTCCGCCGAGCGGCTGGAGCAGCCCCGAGAGGGTGCGCAGCGTCGTGGTCTTGCCGGCGCCGTTGGTGCCGATGAGGGTGACGACCTCGCCGGCCTCGACCTTGAACGAGATGCCCTTGACCGCCTCGATCTTGCCGTAGGCGACCCTGAGGTCCTCGACCTCCAGCAGTGCGGTCACTTCTCGTCCCCTTCCGACTGCGTGGCGCTGTGCGCCTCGGCGGCCTCGACCTCGGCGACTTCCTCGCCGCCGGGCGCCCCCTCGAAGGGGGTTCCGAGATAGGCGGCGATGACGCGTTCGTCGGCCTGGACCACTTCGGCGCTGCCCTCGACGAGCTTCTCCCCCTGAACCAGCACGGCCACCCGGTCGCTGAGGTTCATGATGAACCGGATGTCGTGCTCGATGACGAGCACGGCGGTGCCCTTGTCCCGGATGGCGAAGACGAGTTCCTCGGTGGCCCGGGTCTCCTGCGGGTTCATACCGGCCGTCGGCTCGTCCAGCAGGAGGAGCCCTGGATCGCTGGCGAGAGCGCGGGCGATTTCGAGCTTGCGCTGCTCGCCGTACGGCAGGTTGCGCGCGAGATGGTCGGCCTTGGCGGCCAGGCCGGTGAAGGTCAGCAGTTCCATGGCGCGGGCGCGGGACTCCTTCTCCGCCCGGTGGAACCGCGGCAGGCGCAGCAGCGCGGACCAGAGACCCTCATTGGTCCGGGTGTGCCGACCGACGAGCACGTTCTCCAGGACGGTCATATTGGCGAAGAGCCGGATGTTCTGGAAGGTGCGCGCGATACCGGCCTGGGTGACCAGATGCGGTTTGGGCGGCAGGACCCGGCCCTTGTAGGTGACGGTGCCGCTGGTCGGGACGTACAGACCGGTGAGGCAGTTGAAGAACGTGGTCTTCCCCGCGCCGTTGGGACCGATCAGTCCGACGATCTCTCCGCTGTTGACCTGGAGGTCGACATCGCGTACGGCGGTGAGTCCGCCGAAGCGCATGGTGACGCCGCTCGCGTCGAGCACGGTGGTCGTGGTGGTCGGTGTGGTCGGTGTGGTCGTGGTCATTTCGCCTCACGCCCCTGCCTTGGCGACGCCGGTCGCACCGTCGGGCAGAGCGGTGCCCTCGGGCACGTCGAGCTGTCCGGTCTCGTGGAACTCCAGTTGCTTTCTGCGGTCGGCGATCAGGCCCTCGGGCCGGAAGCGCATCAGCAGCATCAGCGCGAAGCCGAACAGCAGCAACTGGTACTCGGCCATGAACTGGAGTTTGGCCGGGATGAGGTAGAGCAGCGCGGCACCGATCAACGGGCCGCTGATGGTGCCCATGCCGCCGAGGATGACGGCGGCGAGCAGGAAGGCCGAGTTGGGCGGCACGGAACCGGCGAACTGGTACTGCTCGGGCGTCACGCTGTAGGAGACATGCGCCTGGACGGTGCCGGCCAGTCCGGCGAGGGCGGCACCGAGCGCGAAGGCGAGCAGCTTGAGCCGGAAGCCGTTGATGCCCATCGCGGTGGCGGCGGTCTCGTCCTCGCGGATGGCGACCCAGGCGCGGCCGATCCGGGATTCGGCGGAGCGCCGGAACACCATCACGACGATGGCCGTGAACAGCAGCATGAGCAGGTAGTAGTTGGCCGACCGGGTCAGTTCGTGGCCGAGCACATTGTGCGGGACCCCGAAGTTGAACCCGAAGACCTCCAGGTCGGGGATCTGCGGGATGCCGTTCGAGCCGTTGGTGACATCGGGGCCGCTGTTGCCGTTCAGGTTGTTCATGGTGATGCGGAAGATCTCACCGAACCCGAGGGTCACGATGGCGAGATAGTCGCCCCGCAGCCGCAGCGTGGGGGCGCCGATCACCACACCGAAGATCAGCGAGGCGGCGGCGCCGGTGAGCACCGCGGCCCAGAACGGGAACTGCACCCCGAGGGTGGACGCCGGGGAGCCGGAGACCAGGGCCGCGGCATAGGCGCCGACACCGAGGAAGGCGACGTAGCCGAGGTCGAGGAGCCCGGCCAGGCCGACGACGACGTTCAGGCCCAGGGCGACCGTGGCGAAGATCAGGATGTTGGCGCCGATCAGCGCGTACTGGTCGTTGCTCTGGGTGAACGGAAAGCAGATCGCGGCGGCGAACGCCGCGCCGAGGGTCACATTGCGGTGCTTGGCGGTGAGCGCCGAGAGCCGCTTGAGGAGCCCGGCGCGATTCACCGCGGTGAAGCCGAAGGCGGCGATGATGAGGAAGCCGATGAACAGCTCGGAGTACTCGGTGCCGATACCGAAGGCGAAGACGTAGAGCCCGGCGCCGAAGCCCGCGGCGATGATCAGGATCTCGGTCCAGGCGGGGAGTTCCTTGGCGCGGCCCGGGTCGGGGGCGGTGAAGGCGTGCGGGATCCGGTCCCAGAGGCCGGGAGCGGGCGCGCCGGTGGCGTGGGGCTGGTCGGCGGGGAGCCCGAGGGCGCCGATGACGGCGATCAGCGCGCCGATCCCGGATATCCAGGCGCCGGGTTCGAGATTGACCAGGCCGCCGAGTTCCTGGGTGATGGCGCCCATGGTGTAGCCGGTGGTGCCGAGGACGCCGAGGGTCATCAGCAGGACGGGGCTGCTGCTGCCGCCGGGGGTGAGCCAGCGCAGCCCGCGCACGCCCTGGCCGGAGAGCGCGAAGAGCAGGCTCAGCAGGGAGCCCACCAGGGTCAGGATCTGGAGACCGCCGGGGTAGCCGGTGACGGTGAGGTCACCGGGGAACTCGTCGGTCCAGGTCCAGGCCAGGAAGGTGCCGACCAGGGCGACGGCGGAGCCGGCCAGGGTGACGATCCGGGCCACGGACGTGGGAAGCGGGATCAAGGGGGCCGGCCGGGTGTCCGGTGCCTTGGCGGAGTCGGTGAGGGTCTGGGAGGTCATGGGTATCACGCCCGATCCGCTACGCGTTCGCCGAGCAGACCCTGTGGCCGGAACAGCAGAACGAGGATGAGCAGGCTGAAGGCCCAGACGTCCTTCCAGGCACCGCCGCCGAAGAGGTCCATACCGGGGATGTCACCGATGTAGCCGGTGGCCAGGGCTTCGGCGACGCCGAGGACGATGCCGCCGAGCATGGCGCCGTAGATGTTGCCGATGCCGCCGAGGACGGCCGCGGTGAACGCCTTGAGGCCCATGAGGAAGCCCATCCGGAAGCCGACCTGGCCGTTCTTCAGGCCGTAGGCGACCGCCGCGATGGCGGCGAACGCCGCACCGATCGCGAACGCCATCACGATGATGCGGTCGGTGTTGACGCCCATCAGCTTGGCGGTGTCGGGGTCCTGGGCGGTGGCCTGCATACCGCGACCGGAGCGGGTCTTGGTGACGAAGAGACCGAGGGCGGTCATGCACAGCGGCGCGGCGATCAGTACGAAGAGATCACCGCGCTGGATGTTGGCGCCCAGTATGTCGATGGCGCCGCCCTCGAACTGGGGGAAGGGGTGGTCCTTCTTGGCGTCCGGGTACCACATCCACACCATCTGCTGGAGCACGATGGAGAGGCCGATCGCGGTGATCAGGGGGGCCAGCCGTGGTGCTCCGCGCAGTGGTCGGTAGGCGAAGCGTTCCGCCGCGGTCGCCACGGAGACCGAGACGAGGATGCCGCCGACGATCATGAGCGGGACGGCGGCGCCCAGCGCGAAGCCGTCGGGGAGCACGAGCCATACGGTGAGAGCCCCGAAGCCCCCGACCATGAAGATCTCGCCGTGGGCGAAGTTGATGAGCTGGACAATGCCGTAGACCATCGTGTAGCCGATCGCGATGAGACCGTACATCGCGCCGAGGATGAGTCCATTGGCCAGCTGTTGCGGCAGTTCGTTCACCGCAGGGCCTCCGTAGGGGTGATTCGGATACGGCGCCGCGCGGGAGCACTGGTGGGCGCTCCCGCGCGGCCTGGGTCAATGTGCGTGATGGAGAACCGTTGTTCCTCGTCCCTCGGTCAGCCCAGCGACGGGGTGCCGCTGTACGCCGGCGCCCACGCGTTGTTCTCGATCTTGTAGGCGGTCATGGTGGTGTTGGTGGTGTCACCGAACTCGTCGAAGGAGATGGTGCCGGTGACGCCGTCGAACTTGACCTTGCTCATGGCGTCCAGGACGGCCTTGCGCGCGTCGTCCGGGAGCTGGCCGTCATTGCCCTCGACGGCCAGCTTGACGGCCTCGATGATCGACCAGGCGGCGTCGTAGGTGAGGCCGCCGTAGACCTCGTACGGGTCCTCGTAGCTCTCGGCCTCGTAGTCCGCGATGAACTGCTTCGCGGAGTCGAGCTGCTCGACCGGCTTGCCGACGGAGGTGCCGAGGTCGCCCGCGGCCTTCTTGTTCAGCTCCCCGTAGTCGCCCGAGACGATGCCGTCGCCGCCCATGAGGGGGATGTTCTGGCCGCTGTCCTTGAGCTGCTGGCTCAGGGGCGCGGCGGCCGGGTACTCGCCGCCGTAGTAGAGGGCCTGGGCGCCGGTGCCGTCGACCTTGGCGACGACCGAGTTGAAGTCGCGGTCCTCGGGGTTGACGTGGTCCTCGCCGACGATCTCGCCGCCGAGCTTGGTGAAGTTCGTCTTGAAGGAGGCGGCGAGGCCGGCGCCGTAGGTCTTCTGGTCGTCGATCAGATAGACCTTCTGGATCTTCGCCTGGTTGTAGAGGTAGTCCGCGGCGAAGGCGCCCTGGATCTCGTCCGTGGTGGCGGTGCGGAAGAAGGTCTTGAACTGGCGCACGGAGTCGCCGGTCTTCCAGCCGTCGCCCTGGGTCAGCTCGGTGCCGGTGTTGGCGGGCGAGACCTGGGTGAGCCCGGCGTCGTTGAACGGCTTCTGCATCTGCTGCGAAACGCTGGAGTTCAGCGGGCCTACGACACCCACGACATCCGCGTTGCTGATGAACTTCTGGGCGTTCTGCTGGCCGACCGAGGGCTGGGCCTGGTCGTCCAGGGGCTCCAGCACGAACTCGACGCCTTCGACGTACTCGTCCTTGTTGGCCGTCTTCACGGCCAGCTCGGCGGAGTTGCGGATGCCGAGACCGAGCGCGGACAGATCACCGGTCAGCGGGGCGTCTACGCCGATGACAACCTGGGTCTTGTCGCCGCTGTCGCTGCTGGCGCTGTCGTCACGCGACCCACAGGCGGTGAGTGTCAGCGAGCCCGCGGCGAGTGCCGCGGTGATGGCGAGGATCGAACGTTGACGCACGAATCAGGTCCTTTCCCTGGCACGGCGGTTCCTGGTTGGAACGCGCCGAGTCGAGCGCCGGGTCGAAATGTCTTCGAATCCGAAGGCGCGGTGACTGGCGGTGACTCTAAGCGCGTGCGGGGAACCGGGAGGAGGGTCTGACGAAGGCTGTGACGCTCTTGTTATGACACGACGTAATGCAGAGCGGTACTCGCCGGGCGGAACCGTGGAATTCCAGCCGATTCGCCCAGTCCACATGGTGAGACTTGCAGGATCAGGCGCCTGTCATCAGGAGTGTTCCGGTGATTTGGTGATGTCATGAAGTTGTTGCCGAGGGCTACTTGAAGAGGGCTCGGGAGGGCCCGCGCATAGGGCGCACGCGGGGGCGAATGGGTCCGCCTGTATTGCGTGCGGATTACATAGCGTTACCCGTATGGAAAGGGAGTCCAGGGTTCCGCGGCACTTTTCCGTAATCGATCACCTTCGGTGTGATGGTGATCTTGCGAGGGTTATTCAGTGATGTGCGGAATAGCGCCCTCGGTTTCACGGCCGGGCGGGATCGGGCCGGATGCCTCGAAATGGGACCGCCGTCTCGGCATCCGGCCGGGCGCGGGGCGAGCGGTACTGCGCGGTCGGGTGCGCGGGGCGGGGCGGAGTGGGGGCGGTAGGGCAGCGGTGCGGGCTGGGGGTGGGCCGGGGGTGGGCTGGGCTGGGGTGGAGCCGCACCGGGCCGTCGTCGCGTGGGCGAGGGGCTCAACGGGTCGGTGCGGGGGAGGGCTTGCCGCGATGGGTGGCCGAAAGGGTGAGGCGCCGCGGCCCGTTACCGGGCTTCCGTGAACCGGCGGGGGTGGGGGTGGGGGCGGCGGCGTCGGCGGGCCGGGAGGTGTGCGGGCGGGAGCGGCGAGTGCCTTGTGCCGCTCGGGGGGGGTGCCCCTATGGGTTTGGTCAAGGTGATGGGGCAGGTTGGGGATCGTAGTAGGTGCCGTCTCGGAGCATGGCGAAGAGGACGTCGGCCC
>NZ_JBEXLA010000007.1:0-168597 GCF_040609715.1 Streptomyces sp. NPDC004610
GACGGAGGAACTCCCACTCCTCATCAGACAGCTCATGACGACGTATCACCCGACCATGATCCACCACGCAAGATCAATTGAAGACACGCCCTAGGGCCCTATACCCACGAGAATTCGGTACCATATACCCACTAGGGGTATGTGTCTGATGCGGGAGGACGCGATGACGACCACAGAGGCCGGCGCGGGAGCGCCCTCCGTCCCCGTCGCGGGGGACGTGGTCACGGACCACGACCGCGGGGTGCACGGCTACCACAAGCAGAAGGACGAGCACCTCAAGCGGCTGCGCCGGATCGAGGGCCAGATCCGCGGCCTCCAGCGCATGGTCGACGAGGACGTCTACTGCATCGACATACTCACGCAGGTCTCCGCCTCCACCAAGGCGTTGCAGTCCTTCGCGCTCCAGTTGCTGGAGGAGCATCTGCGGCACTGTGTCGCCGACGCCGCGGTCAAGGGCGGCGACGGGATCGACGCCAAGGTCGAGGAGGCCACGAAGGCGATCGGGCGGCTGCTGCGGACCTGAGGACCGGCGCGCGGGGCGCGGGTGGCCGAAAAGGATCGGTGGTGCGGGCCCCCGGCGGGGCTCGCCTGGCTCAATCCGTACGCGCGCCCCGTGCGCCCCTCTCCTCCGTCACCCGCAGCACCTCGTCGATGCAGTCCAGGCTGAGCCGCTCCTCGTCGGCCGTCGAGGCCGCGATGATCAGCTCCCCGCACAGCTCGATCTCGGCGAGTGCCACGTGGTCCTGAACTACTGCCGTACCGCCGAGCGGAGCCACGTGCGTCACCTCGTCTCTGCCGTCACCGACTTCCTAGAGTAGGGACAGGTCTACACAACGCGCATGGCACGGAAGGGCTAGTTCTTGCGCCCCCGTGCGCCCCTTACGCCCGGGGTGCGCAGGTGCGTACCCCCCGTGTGCCCTCCGTTCACCGCGTTCATTCCTCGGCGATCCGCCCCGCGTAGATGTCCGCCCGCTCCGGCAGCTCCACCTCGACCGGTGCGCCGAAGTCGTACAGCAGCGTCGTCGACGCCACCGCCACGGCGCCCGTCTCCCGCCCGCCGTCATAGCTGAACCGGTGCTGCACCTTGCGGATGCGCCCGGCGTCGTCCAGGAACACCTCGAACGGCACCTTCGGGGTGGCGAACCCTTTCGCCGCCGCGTCCAGCGCGCCGCCCCCGCCCTCGACGGCGTTCTTCGCGGCCAGCGTCAGATCGGCGGTGCCCTTGTAGTGCCGTACCGCCGTGCCGTCGACCTCGGTCTCGCCGACATAGCGCGCCTCGCGCGTCCCGCGCAGCACCTCGGCGGCGGCGAACGGGTCGGTGGCGCCGCCGGTCACCAGATTGCCGTCGGGCAGGCTCGCGGTCTCCACCCGCACCCATTTGTCGGCGGGCACCCCGGCACCCCGGTTCTTCATGAAGAGCGCGCCCGGCGCCAGCAGCTCGGTGATCGGGCGGCGCTCGTCCTGGCCCGCCGGGTCCTGCGGCAGCCGCACCCGCAGCTCGCCCAGGCGCCGGGTGAAGTCGTACACCCCCTCGCCCCGGATGGTGACCCGGGTGCCGCCGGTGGCCATCTCCATCGATGTACGGGCCCTGGAGCTGCCCGCGCCGACCAGGGCGTCGGCCGCGCCGCGCAGCACCGGGACGGGGTCGGCGGCGGGGGTGGGACGGTCCGCGGGGCGGTCGGCCGGGCGGTCGGGGGAGCAGCCCGCGGTGGCCAGTCCTGTCGCGGTCAGACAGACACAGGCCATGAGGCCCGTGACGACTGTCCCGCTTGTCCCGCCTGTTCCGCCCGCCCTGCGCTGCCGCTGCCGCCGCTCCATCCGTCTACCCCCAGCCGTCCGCCGGACCCGGCTCCTGTCGTGCCGGTCAATCGTTCCGGTTAACGACCGGTAGCTAGGGCCGTCACGCCCGGCGCGGCGGGGTGGGCGCGTGCGCCGGGGCGCGCCGGGGCACGCAAGCGTCCCTACGGTGTCTTGACGCCCGCTCTACGTACCGTTCACCCGGGGTCGGTACCGTGTTCGCCGTGACCCCTCAGGACCGGTCCACCGCCCCCCAGGACGATCCGGAACACAGCATCAGCATGGTCGAGCAGGGCCCGTTCTGTGTGGCCCGGTGCAGCTGCGGCTGGCGCAGCCCCGCCCGGCGGGCCCGGAGCCTGGCCCGCACGGACGCCGCCACCCACCGGGTCGGGGGGTAGGAGCGCCCGGGAGCGCCCGGGAGCGGCCTCAGGCGCGTTCCAGGGCCCGTACGAGGGCGTCCACCAGGTCGGCGTCCCGGGGCTGGGTCAGCCGGGTACGGGCCTGGGCCGGGGTGAGCCACAGGATGCGGTCCACCTCGCGGTTGGGGACGAAACCGCCGGTGACCGCCTCGGCGGCCCAGTAGCGGACCTCCTTCGGCCGGCCGGCCACCGGATAGCGCAGGGTGGCCAGCTCGGTGCCGGGGGCGGCGGAGTAGCCGGTCTCCTCGGCCACCTCCCGCAGGGCGCCGGTGAGCGCGTCCTCGTCGCGCTTGAGCTTGCCCTTGGGATGCGACCAGTCGTCGTACTTGGGCCGGTGCACGAGGCAGATCCGCAGTTCGCCGTCGGACGGCGAGACGCGCCACAGGACGCAGCCCGCCGCGAGGACCGGGGGGATCGTGGGGACCGAAGGGACCGGGGTGTCGTGCATCGTCGTTCACTCTCCAGCTCCGGCTGACCGGGTCAGGGCGTGCGTACCGTCTCCTTCTGCCACGCCTGCTGGAACGCGAACCGTGCCGCCTCGACCTCATGACGCTGATCGGCGTGCAGCACGCCGAGGGCGTACGCCGTCGCGGGGGCGATGCGCGGGGTGCGCGCCGCCTGCGCGGCGGCCGAGGCGGCCTCGGAGGCGTCCCGGTGCCGGTCGAGGGCGTGGCCTGCGTCGTGCAGCCGGGCGTCCGCCGGGGTGTCGGCGGGGCCGTGCAGCACCTCCAGGGCGTAGCGGTGCAGGCGCAGGAGCAGACGGACCTGGTGCCAGGGGGCGTCCTGGGGGTGCGGGGAGGGGTCGGGGGAGAGGCCGTGGATCAGGGCCTCGGCGTTGTAGGGGTGCCCCGCGGTGAGGAGGGGGAGGGCGGTCACGGCGTCGGTGAGGCGTTCCCGCGCGGCGGTGGCGAGGGGGCGGAGGTCGGTGGTGGGGGCGGTGGGGGTGAGGGGGACCTCGCTGGCCAGGACGGCGACCTTGTCGGCGACGGCGTGGAAGCGGCTGCTGCCGAGGGCCTGGAGGGCGGTGGAGTGGGCGCGGGTGCGGGCGAGGGTGAGCTGGCGGTCGAGGAGGGCACCGGATTTGGCGGCGCCGATGGTGAGGTTGCCGCGGTCGGGGGCGGGGGTGGGGGAGACCGTTCCGCCGGTGGCGGGTGCCGCTGCGCCCACCCGTGCCGCCCCAGCGGCACGACTGCCCGCAGCTACGCCGGGAACGCGGCTGCCCGTAGCTGGGGCGGACTGGGTGGGCCTGGCCGCAGCTACCGGCGGGGGGGTGCGGGTGCCCGGAGGTGCGCCAGGGACGCGGGTGCCTGGAGTTGCGCTAGGGGCGCGGCTGCCCGGGGCTGTGGGCGGAGGGGTGCGGGGGGGCGTGGGTGGGGTGTTGCCGTCGGGTGGGGGCGGTTGGGGTGGGAGGTGGGCGGTGGTCGGCGCGGGGGGCGTGGGGATGCCCGACAGGCGGTGGAGGGCTGTCAGGAGGCGGGTCAGGCGGGACTCGTAGGCGTGTTCCAGGGCGAGGGTGCCGGAGAGCCAGGCGAGTTCCGGGCGCATGCCCTCCGACCAGTCGGGGTCGAGCAGTGGGCGGAAGGTGTGCAGGCTGCCGCTGATGCGGCGGGCCGACCGGCGCAGGGCGCGCGCCGCGTCGACGGACTCCTCCGTGCCGTTGGTGTGCGCCCCGCCGCCGGTCTCCCGGTGGAGCCGCAGGGCGCGGAGGAACTCCATGGCCTGGGCGCGGAGATAGCCCGCGAGGGCCTCCCCGGTCGCCGCCCCGGCCCTGGGGTCCGTCGGATCAAGGTGTTGCTGTGCCACGCCGGCGCCTCCGGGCGTCTATGAGCATCTCCTGGACGTTCCGCAGGGGCCCGCCGTCGGCGTCGGTCGCGTGCCGGGTCCACTCGCCGTCCGGGCCCAGGTGCCAGGAGGACGTGGTGTCGGACATGCCCGTCTCCAGCAGCCGGTTGAGCGCGGCGCGGTGGGCCGGGTCGACGACCCGCACGAGGGCCTCGATGCGGCGGTCGAGATTGCGGTGCATCATGTCGGCGCTGCCCAGCCACACCTCGGGTTCGCCGCCGTTGCCGAAGGCGAAGACCCGGGAGTGCTCCAGGAAGCGGCCGAGGATCGAGCGGACCCTGATGTTCTCCGACAGGCCCGTGACGCCGGGGCGCAGCGCGCAGATGCCGCGCACCCAGACATCGATGGGGACGCCTGCCTGGGACGCCCGGTAGAGGGCGTCGATCAGAGCCTCGTCGACGATCGAGTTGACCTTGATCCGGACGTACGCGGGACGTCCGGCACGGTGGTGCTGGACCTCCTTGTTGACGCGTGAGATCAGGCCGTCCCGCAGTGAGCGGGGGGCGACCAGCAGCCGCCGGTAGGTCTCCCGGCGCGAGTAGCCGGAGAGCCGGTTGAACAGGTCGGACAGATCCGCGCCGACCTGGGGGTCCGCGGTCAGCAGCCCGAGGTCCTCGTAGAGGCGGGCGGTCTTGGGGTGGTAGTTGCCGGTGCCGACATGGCAGTAGCGGCGCAGGGTCTCGCCCTCCTGGCGGACCACCAGGGAGAGCTTGCAGTGGGTCTTGAGGCCGACCAGGCCGTAGACGACATGGCAGCCGGCCTCCTCCAGCTTGCGGGCCCACTCGATGTTCGCGTGCTCGTCGAAGCGGGCCTTGATCTCCACCAGGACCAGCACCTGCTTGCCCGCCTCCGCGGCCTCTATCAACGCGTCCACGATGGGGGAGTCGCCGGAGGTGCGGTACAGGGTCTGCTTGATGGCGAGGACGTCCGGGTCCTTGGCCGCCTGCTCCAGGAACGCTTGCACGGAGGTGGAGAAGGAGTCGTACGGGTGGTGCAGCAGCACGTCCCGCTGGCGCAGGGCGCCGAAGATGTCGGGGGCGGAGGCCGACTCGACCTCGGCGAGATCGCGGTGGGTGCCGGCGATGAATTTGCGGTACTTCAGCTCGGGGCGGTCCAGGCTGTGGATGCGGAAGAGACCGGTGAGGTCGAGCGGGCCGGGCAGCGGATAGACCTCGGCCTCGGTGATCTTCAGCTCGCGCACCAGCAGATCGAGCACCTCGCGCTGGATGGACTCCTCCACCTCCAGCCGCACCGGCGGTCCGAAGCGCCGCCGCATCAGCTCCTTCTCCAGGGCCTGGAGGAGGTTCTCGGCGTCGTCCTCCTCGACCTCCAGGTCCTCGTTGCGGGTGATCCGGAAGGCGTGGTGCTCCAGCACCTCCATGCCCGGGAACAGTTCCTCCAGATGGGCGCCTATGACGTCCTCGATGGGGACGTACCGGCCGGGGCTGGACTCCAGGAAGCGGGACAGCAGCGGCGGCACCTTCACCCGGGCGAAGTGCCGGTGGCCGCTGACCGGGTTGCGGACCACCACGGCCAGGTTCAGGGAGAGCCCGGAGATATAGGGGAAGGGGTGGGCCGGGTCCACGGCGAGCGGGGTGAGGACCGGGAAGATCTGGTGCCGGAACAGGGTGAAGAGACGGGCCTGCTCCTTCTCGGCCAGCTCGCTCCAGCGGACCAGGTGGATGCCCTCCTCGGCGAGGGCCGGGGCCACGTCCTCGTGGAAGCAGGCGGCGTGCCGGGCCATCAGCTCGCGGGAGCGGGCCCAGATCATCTCCAGCACCTGGGTCGGCTGGAGGCCGGAGGCGGAGCGGGTGGCGACGCCGGTGGCGATCCGGCGCTTCAGTCCGGCCACCCGGACCATGAAGAACTCGTCCAGATTGCTGGCGAAGATCGCCAGGAAGTTGGCGCGTTCCAGCAGGGGGGTGTTCGGGTCCTCGGCGAGTTCGAGGACGCGCTCGTTGAAGGCGAGCCAACTGCGCTCCCGGTCGAGGAAGCGGCCCTGGGGCAGCTGATCGCCGTCGGCGGACTCCTCGTAGGCGTCGAGGTCGGCGTCGATGTCGGGTTCCAGGTCGGAGACCGTGGCCGCGACGGTGGCCGGGCGGTGTGCCGCGATGGAGCCCACGGAGGGCTGCGGGTGCTGGATCTCTGCCTTGGGGGTGGTTTGCTGGCTCATGGACCCATTGTTCCGCGCACCGGCGCCGGGCGGCGCGTCGGAGCGCGCGGGCGGGAGCGCGGCGACGGTCCCCTCGGGGGACGGCGACTGCTCGGGCACGGCCGGGTTCATTGGGTGAGCGTCGCAAGACCGTCTGAATCAATGGTTACGGAGACATGACGTGCGGGATAGCGGGGGGCGGCTCGCAGGGGACCGATGCAGCGTGTCCGCGCTCCGCGGATCTCCGGTCGCACATACGTTTCGTACATACGTCCCGAATGCGGCCCGTACAGGTCTCGTATACGGGGCGTGTGGGGGCACCGGGGCCTGCCGGCTCCTATGAGCCTTGCATGAGAGGGGTCCCGGGACCCCGAGAACCGGCCTTATATCGGGCAAACAAGCTTCTGCCGGGCTTCTCAGCGAGCACTCAGGAAGCTTTCATGGGCGGCGGACAAGCTCATGGACATGACCGAGAGCTTCCGCCGCAGCGGCGAGTACGACGACGACAGCGAGTACCCGAACCCTCACCAGCAGGGCGCCGAGCAGCACGCCGCCTCGCCCGGGGACCCGTACCACCATCAGTCCCCGGACCACCCCTACCAGGCGCCCGCGCAAGCCTCGTCAGCCTCTCCGGATTCCCCGGCCTCTCCGGATTCCCCGGTCTCTCCGGCCCCTCCCGCTTCCCCGGCCTCCTCCGTGAACCCCGAGTGGCCCCCGCCGCCCGCCCACCAGCCGACGGCCGGCGCGTACGGCACCGGCACCGGGGCCCCCGGCACCGGTACCGGTGCCACCGCGCTGCTCGCCGAGCCCGTCGCCCGGCCCGCCCGCCGCAAGCGCACCCGGGGTCCGGTGGCGCTGATCGCGGCCGTGGCGATCGTCGCGGCGGCGATCGGCGGCGGCACCGCCTACGGCATCCAGGAGCTGACCGGCGGCAACGACACCGTCGCCGCCAGTTCCTCCAGCACCAATGTGGTCCCCTCCAGCCAGCAGGGCACGGTCGCCGGGGTGGCCGCCGCGGTCAGCCCGAGCATCGTCGAGATCAACGCCAGCACCAGCGCCGGTTCGTCCACCGGCTCGGGCGTGATCATCACCGCCGACGGCGAGATCATCACCAACAACCACGTGGTCACCGGCGCCACCGAGGTCCAGGTCACCACCAACGACGGCACGCAGTACACCGCCCAGGTGATCGGCACCGACCCGGCCAAGGACCTCGCCCTGATCAAGCTGGACAACGCCTCCGGCCTCAAGCCCGCCACCCTCGGCGACTCCGACGCCGTCCAGGTCGGTGACGAGGTCGTGGCGATCGGCTCGCCCGAGGGCCTGACCGGCACGGTGACCAGCGGCATCGTCTCCGCGCTCGACCGCGATGTCACCGTCTCCACCGGTGAGGGACAGCAGCCGCAGCAGCAGCCGGGCGGCGGCTGGCCGTTCGAGTTCGGCGGCCAGGAGTTCAACGGCGACACCGGTTCGTCCACGACGACGTACAAGGCCATCCAGACCGACGCCTCGCTCAACCCGGGCAACTCCGGCGGCGCGCTGATCGACATGAACGGCAACATCATCGGGATCAACTCGGCGATGTACTCGGCGGCCGGTTCGTCCTCCGGCGCGGGCAGCGTGGGCCTCGGCTTCGCCATCCCCGTCAACACGGTCAAGGCCGACCTGGCGACCCTGCGGGCGGGCGGCAGCAGCTAGAAGACCGGGGGTACCCCCGCACCACGGCACGGCACGGCAAGGAGCACGGCATGAGCAGCAAGGACAGCACGGACAGCACGGACAGCACGGGCATCAAGAACATCAGGGTCGAGCGCGTCACGCACTCCCTCCCCGGTCACGACCCGGCCGGATACGCCCTCGCCCTGGAGGTGGCCGGCCGGCTGCACGGACCGGCCACCCGGGCCCCGGAACTGGCCCCGCCCGGCGCCCGCCCCGGCCCCCACCGCACCCCCGCCCGCCGCCGCCGGGCCCTGCGCGACTGACCGGCGGCCATCCTCACCCTGGCCGCCCGACCGGCCGACCCGGCCGGAAACCGCCCCCGGACCCCGTACGACGACTTTCCGGCGCGACCGGCTGACGTGCGAGGCTGAATGCTGAGAACGTCGGACCGGCCCCCTTCCCCCGTACCCGAGGACATGAGCATGAGCCCCGCCGATGGCGACCGCGACCCCCAGCGCATCCTGATCGTCGACGACGAGCCCGCGGTGCGCGAAGCGCTCCAGCGCAGCCTCGCCTTCGAGGGCTACGACACGGAGGTCGCGGTCGATGGCGCGGACGCCCTGGAGAAGGCCGCCGCCTACCGGCCCGACCTCGTGGTCCTCGACATCCAGATGCCCCGGATGGACGGCCTGACCGCCGCCCGCCGGATCCGGGGCGCCGGGGACACCATCCCGATCCTGATGCTCACCGCCCGCGACACCGTCGGCGACCGCGTCACCGGCCTGGACGCGGGCGCGGACGACTACCTGGTCAAGCCCTTCGAGCTGGACGAGCTGTTCGCCCGGATCCGCGCGCTGCTGCGCCGCAGCTCCTACGCCACGGCCGGCGGCGCACCCGAGGACGAGGCGCTCACCTTCGGCGATCTGCGGATGGACCTGGCGACCCGGGAGGTGACCCGGGGCGGACGGCAGGTCGAGCTGACCCGTACGGAGTTCACCCTGCTGGAGATGTTCATGGCACATCCGCGCCAGGTGCTCACCCGTGAGCAGATCCTGAAGGCGGTCTGGGGCTTCGACTTCGAGCCGTCCTCCAACTCCCTCGACGTCTACGTCATGTACCTGCGCCGCAAGACCGAGGCGGGCGGCGAGCCGCGCCTGGTGCACACGGTGCGGGGCGTGGGGTATGTCCTGCGCCAGGGCGGGGCCGAGTGAACAGATCAGGACACCAGTCGGGACATCAGTCAGGACATCTGTCAGGACACCAGCTCGGGCGTCGCTTCGGGCGTCGGCTGAAGTCCCTGCCGATCCGCTCCCGGCTGGCGCTGCTGGTCGCGGCGGCGGTCGCGTTCGCGGTGGCGGCGGTCTCGGTGGCCTGCTGGTTCGTGGTCCGCGGCAAGCTGTACGACGAGATCGACGACACGTTGCGGAACAGCAATGTGCGGTTGACCGACATAGATGTGCGGGCCACGCTGAGCAACTGCTCGCAGTCACCGGCGGGCGGGCTGCCGGTGGGACCGGGCAACCAGGGCTATCTGGAACTGGTCACCGCCCAGGGCGAGTACTGCGTCTTCGGCAACTCCAGGGGCGCGGTGAAGACCGACGACAGCGATGCGGCCATAGCGCGAGATCACTCCGTGCCCGCGAGCATCCGCAGCGCGCAGGACACCGAGGGCAACCCGGTCCGGGTGATCACGCTCCCGGTGCAGGACGTGCCCGGCCTGGCCGTGCTCGTCGGCGTCCCCCTCGCCGACACCCAGCGCACCCTCAACGAACTCGCCCTCCTCCTGCTCGTCGTCTCCGGCGTCGGGGTCATCGGCGCGGGCGCGGCCGGGCTCGCGGTGGCCCGTGCCGGCCTGCGTCCGGTCGACCGGCTCACCCACACCGTCGAGCATGTCGCCCGCACCGAGGACCTCACCGTCCGGATCCCGGTGGACGACGAGGCCGAGGACGAGGTCGCCCGCCTCTCCCGCTCCTTCAACTCCATGACCACCTCCCTCGCCAACTCCCGCGACCTCCAGCAGCAGCTGATCGCGGACGCCGGACACGAACTGCGCACCCCGCTCACCTCCCTCCGTACCAACATCGAGCTGCTCACCCGTAGCGAGGAGACCGGCCGGCCGCTGCCGGAGGGGGACCGCAAGGCGCTGCTGGCCTCGGTGAAGGCGCAGATGACGGAGCTGGCGGCGCTGATCGGGGACCTCCAGGAGCTGTCCCGTTCGGAGGGGCAGCGCGGGGAGCGGGTCCAGGTGGTGTCGTTCGAGGACACCGTGGAGTCGGCGCTGCGCCGGGCGCGGCTGCGCGGCCCGGAACTGACGATCACCGCCGATCTGCACCCCTGGTACGTCCGGGCGGAACCGGCCGCGCTGGAGCGGGCGATCGTCAACATCCTGGACAACGCGGTGAAGTTCAGCCCCGAGGGCGGCACGATCGAGGTGGTCCTCGGCAGCGGCATCCTGACCGTCCGCGACCACGGTCCGGGGATCCCGGCCGAGGAACTCCCGCATGTCTTCGACCGTTTCTGGCGCTCCCCGAGCGCCCGCGCCCTGCCCGGCTCGGGCCTGGGCCTGTCCATCGTGGCCCGTACGGTCCATCAGTCGGGCGGCGAGGTCACCCTGGCCCACGCGGAGGGCGGCGGCACGGTGGCGACGCTGCGGCTGCCGGGGGCGCCGATGCCGCCGCCGGGGACACCGGCGGAGTAGGACGCCGAGGAGAAGAGGCGGGACCCCGTCAGGGATCCCGCCTCTCCCGTGTTCGTCCGTGTCCGTTCGTCAATCGCCTACCGGACGATGGTGATCCGGTCGGCCGCCGGCGGGGCCAAGGGGTTGGCCGCGGAGCTGTTGGCGGTCAGGTACTGCTCCAGCGCGGTGAGGTCGTCGGCACCGACCAGGTCACCCGTGCCGAGGGCCAGCGTCGGGAAGCCGTCGCCGCCGCCCGCGAGGAAGCTGTTGGAGGCGACGCGGTAGGTGGCCGCCGGGTCGACGGCGGCACCGTTCAGCCGGATCGAGTCGGTCACGACCCGGTCCGCCCCGGCCTTGGTCAGATCCAGGGTGTACGTCAGCCCGGCGGACGGCTGGAGGATCTTCGGGGAGGCCGTGTTGGCGCCGCTGACCTGCTCCTTGAGGACCTGGATCAGCTGGGCGCCGGTGAGGTTCTGGAGGTTGACGGTGTTGGCGAACGGCTGGACCGTGAAGCCCTCCGCGTAGGTGACGACCCCGTCGCCCTCGCCCGCCTTGGCCGCGTAGGTCAGGGGGGCGCGGATGCCGCCGGGGTTCATCAGGGCGACATCGGTCTCCGGGTCCAGGGCCTTGCCGTGGGCGAGCTGGGCGTCGGCGATGAGGTCGCCGAGGGGGGACTCGGTGCCGGAGTTGTTGATGTCGGCGGAGATATGGCCGATGGCGCGGTTGCCGATCGGGGCGGCGAGGGCGTTCCACTTGCCGATCAGGGCCGTCATGTCCGGCGCCTTCTCCACATCGCGGCTGACCACATGGTTCGCGGAGGTCACGGCCGTACGGGCGATGTCGCCGGTGCGGCGGTCGTAGGTCAGGGTGGTGTCGGTGTAGAGGCGGCCGAAGGAGGAGGCCGAGGTGACCGTACGGGGGTTGCCGGCCGGGTCGGGGATGGTGCAGACGTAGGCGGCGTGGGTGTGGCCGGTGACCACGGCGTCGACCTGCGGGGAGATGTTCTCGGCGATGTCCACGATCGGCCCGGAGACCCCGTCGCCCGCGCCCGGCGAGTCACAGTCGTAGTTGTAGGACCCGGAGGCCGGGAAGCCGCCCTCGTGGATGAGCGCGACGATGGACTTCACGCCCTGGCGCTGGAGTTCCCTGGCGTACTTGTTGATCGTCTCGACCTCGTCCTTGAAGACGAGGCCCTTGACGCCCTCGGCGGAGACGATGTCGGGGGTGGCCTCCAGGGTGACGCCGATGAAGCCGACCTTCACCCCGTTCTGCTTCCACACCCAGTAGGGCTTGAGGATCGGCTTGTTCTTCTTCTCGTCGAGGACGTTCGCGGCGAGATAGGGGAAGTCGGCGCCCTTGAACTTCTTGTCGGTGTAGCACCCCGCGGTGGGATGGCAGCCGCCGTTCTGGAGCCGGCTCAGCTCCTTGGCGCCCTCGTCGAACTCATGGTTGCCGACGGAGGAGACATCGAGGTCGAGCCCGTTCAGCGCCTCGATGGTGGGCTCGTCGTGGAAGAGGCCCGAGATCAGGGGGGACGCGCCGACCATGTCGCCGCCGGCCGCGGTGATGGAGTACTTCTGCCCCTCGCGCGCCTCGCGCAGATGCGTGGCCAGATACTCGACGCCGCCCGCGTCGATGGTCTTCGTGCTGCCGTCGGGCTGGACCTCGGTGACCCGCCCGGAGGAGCCGGCCGGGGGCTCCAGGTTGCCGTGCAGATCGTTGAAGGACAGCAACTGCACGTCCTGGTAGCGGCCCGGCTGGTGGCGCCGGTCCTCACCGGCGCTCGCGGTGCCGGGCAGCGCCGCCGCGGCGAGCGCCCCCGCCGTGGTCAGCCCCGCGACGGCGGCGAGGACCCGGGTTCTACGACGCCTGCCGCGGCGTTCGTCCTGGCTGTTGAGTGGCATGCGCCCCCCTGTGGGTGCTGTGGGTGTACTGGTGCGATGTGTGCCCCCGTCCGGGCCGCAGCCTAGGGTCAACGCGCGTAGCGCGACAGGGGGTATGGGGTTACTTCTTGGTTTCCCCTCGCTGGATTCCCCGCCCGACGGCACTCCGCCGCACCACTGGCGGGCCCGTACCCTCGTAGTCATGACCAGCGACGACAGCGCACGCCAGGGGCAGGGACAGGCCCGGACCATCGAGACCCATGCCGCGCTCGCCCCGGAGCGGGTCGAGGCCGTCCTCGACCTCCTCGCCGAGGCCGCGCGCCACGACGGCCAGCAGGCGGTGTCGGAGCAGGGCCGCCTGCAACTGCGCGGCGGACGGCGTACGGGCGTCTCCCACCTCCTTCTCATGGCGGGCGGCGAACCGGTCGGCTACGCCCAGCTGGAGGACACCGACCCGGTGGAGGCCCCGGCCGCGGAACTGGTCGTGCACCCCGCCCACCGGGGCCGGGGCCACGGCCGCGCGCTCGGCGCCGCCCTGCTCGCCGCCTCCGGCAAGCGCCTGCGGGTCTGGGCGCACGGCGGCCACGCGGCGGCCCGGCATCTCGCCCAGGTCCTGGGCCTGACCCTGTTCCGCGAACTGCGCCAGATGCGCCGCCCCCTGACGGGCCTGGACCTGCCCGACCCGGCCCTTCCCCCCGGCGTGACCGTCCGCGCCTTCGTCCCCGGCCGGGACGACGCGGCCTGGCTGGCCGTCAACGCCGCGGCCTTCGCCCACCACCCCGAGCAGGGCTCCCTCACCCAGCGCGACCTGGACGACCGCAAGGCCGAGCCCTGGTTCGACCCGGCGGGCTTCTTCCTCGCGGAACGCACCGCGGACGGCACGGTCATCGGCTTCCACTGGACGAAGGTCCACGCCGAGGAGCAACTCGGCGAGGTGTACGTCGTCGGCGTCGCCCCCGACGCCCAGGGCGGCGGCCTCGGCAGATCCCTCACCACGATCGGCCTCCGCCACCTCGCCGCCCAGGGCATCCCGACGGCGATGCTCTACGTCGACGCCGACAACAAGGCGGCGGTGACGGTCTACGAACGCCTGGGGTTCACGACCTACGAGACGGATCTGATGTACCGGACGGAGACATGAGGGAGGCGGGCCGGGGCATTGCCCGGAGAAAGAGCGAGGAACACGAGAGGCCCGGAGAGCAAGGCTGAGGAAAGCCGCTGCCGGACCGCGCTGGGTAACTCCTACGGTCTCGTCAAGGCCATCAGGTCGACACGGCACGCCACCCCGGAAGGGAAGGCCCATGACCCTCGCACTCGAACACGCCCCCACCATCCGCACTCGGAATCCGCGCGAGCTTCTCGACGCCGTCGCTCCTCATGTCACCGAGCTGACCGTGAACGTCTTCGACTCGGGCATGAGTCTGTGGGACCGCGAGATCGCGTTGCTGCTGCGCGATCACACCATGGTCCGCGACATGGCCGAGCGCATTCTCGGCAACGCGGTCATGTACACCGTCGGCAGCATCGAACACCCCGAGACGCATCTCGGGGTCGGCAAGCTGGTGGACATCGGCGTCCACCAGCTCATCCTGGACACACCCGTCTGGTGGGGCATCTGCGTTGCCTACAACGATGGCCGGTACAAGCACCACGCGCCGTTCATCGCCCGCCGCCGAGATGGCCTGTGCCTGCGCACTGCCGAGTTCCTGACTTCCATCGGCTTCGACATCGACGAGGAACTGTGGGTGGTGGACGGCGCCGACTGCTCGCCGTGCGACAACAAGGTTCCTGACAGCCACTGAACACCGGCTGCGCTCGCCCTGCTCTCCTCACCCGACCGAGGGCGGGGCACTCCTTCGCCCCGATGATCCGGAGAATCTGATTCCGTGCCTGTACCTCACGACATCCCCTCCGAGACCGAACTCTGGGACACCTACGCCGAGTCCGCCTTCAAGGCGGACGCGGAGCCGTCGTTCTGCTGGACTCAGTACGCGGGCCACGGCCCCGGCCCCGAACTGCTGGGCAGCCCGGAATCGGTCCTGGAGATCGGCTGCGGTACGGGCCGGGCCCTTGCTCACCTCGCCGGCCAGGGCATCAGGGCCACGGGGGTCGATCTCTCCCCGGCCATGGTGCGCCGCGCCGGTGAGCAGTGGGCACCGCTCGGCGTCCGGATCGAGCACGGCGAGGTGCTTGGCTGGCTCGCCGCGACTGAGGAACGTTACGACGCGATCTACTCGATCTTCGGCGCGGTGTGGTTCACCGATCCTTCCCGCCTCTTCCCTCTGGTCCGGAAGCGCCTCACCCCGGGCGGAGTCCTTGCCTTCTCCCAGCCGCCGGCCATTCCTGGTGCTTATGGACCTCAGGGCATGTACAAGGGCGGGTTCGCGGGCCGGGCGATGTTCACCTACCGGTACAGCTACAAACCCCGGGTCTGGCAGCGGCATCTGCTCCGTGCGGGCTTCACGACCGCCGAGGCCATGACGGTGGATGCCCCGAAGCCCGGCCATATCGGGACACTGCTGGTGCGCGCGGTCGCGTGAGCGCCCTCTGAGGCCACGGTGTTCACCGATGGTGCTCGGTTTCTCGTATTTGCGTGGTGTCCAGCCGTGATTTCCGCTGTTTTCCGAGGGGCTCCGCCTGACCTCGTGGAACTGAGCTGAAACCCCGGCCATGCTGTGGGACAACCACCCTCGAAGGGAGCGCCTCCATGGCCCGTCAGCTACGTCTCACCGGCACGGACAGCAAGGTCGACGGTTGCCCCGCACTGCACACCGACACGGAATCGGGCGAGGTCATCGTCCAGGGCACACCCGTCACCGACCCCCGCGACCTGGCCCAGCTTCGCCACTTCGGGGAGGGGGATGCCGCAGTGGCGGTACCGCGCGAACTGCTGGTGAACTGGGGGCCGAAGGAGTTGGAGCGGGTGCCGGAACTCGTGGACCGGGCGGCCTTCCGCCGCCTGTTCGAGACGTTCCAGCACACGGCCTGGCGGCTGGAGACCCGGCGCGGCTACGCGTCCGACCGGAGGGACCCCGACTTCCAGGCGTTCCTGGCCACCGGCTCATCGCCCTGCGATCTCAGCGAGCCCTGGTTCATCACCATCAAGGCCCAGACCGAGGGCGGCAAGACGGTCGGCCGGGTCCGTATCGCTGACAACCCACCAACAACTGAGCAACTGTTCCTGATCGACTATGCCCGGCACAATGCGTCGGTCGGTGAGGACATCCGCTATCTGTGGCGCGACGACGCCGCCGATCTGCCTGCCGAGGACTTCTGGATCTTCGATTCGCGCCTGGTCGCGCTGCTGCACTTCGACGACGCGGACCATCTGCTGAACATCGAGCTGATCACCGAACCCGCAGAGGTCGTTCGGTACGCCGTGGTCCGCGATGCCGCGATGCACCATGCCGTGCCATTCGATCGGTTCGCCACACAGTGAGTGTGACCGGTGAGCACCGACTACCAGCAGGCAAGGGTGGCCCTGGGGGCGCGTCTGCGCGAGCTCCGGTTCACCTGCCCCGGAGGGCGGCTCACCGGTCGGCAACTCGCCCAGCGGCTCGGCTGGCCCGGTTCCAAGGTCAGCAAGCTGGAGAACGCCAGACAGACAGCCACCCCCGAAGACCTGAGGGCCTGGGCCGATGCGACCGAGCAGCCGGACGCGTACGCGGAGCTTGCAGCCCGGCTGGCCGGGTTCGAGTCGCACATCAGGTCATGGCGTCGTGCCCTTGCGAACGGCTTCAAGCCGATGCACGAAAGTCTGAGCACGGAGATCGACCGCACCTCGCAGATGTGGATCTGGGAGGAGTCTGTGATTCCCGGGCTGTTGCAGACCCCCGAGTACGCACGCCACGTCGTGCTGCGCTACGCGGAACTGCTCGGCGTAGCCGGTGACATCGAAGCGGCTGTGCGCTCCCGGGCTCAGCGGCAGGAGTGGCTGTATCGGCCCGGTCGCAAGCTGCACGTTCTGGTGTGGGAGGCGGCGTTGCGCTCCCTGATCTGCCCGCCCTCGGTGCTGGCCGCTCAGCTCGACCGTCTCATGGGCGTGATCGGGATGGACACGGTGGAGCTTGGGATCATCCCCTTCACGGCACTGGTCAAGATCGTGCCCGCCAACGGCTTCTGGCTCCTTGACGACCGCCTGGTGGTCGCCGAGGACTGGCACGCCGAACTGTGGCTGGACGACGCCGCCACCATCGCGTTGTACTCGAAGGTCTGGCGCACGCTTCATGAATCGGCGGTGTACGGGGCGGCTGCCCATGGCGCCATCAGAGCGGCGAGGGGCGCGCTGAGCGTGCGCTGAGCTGCGCTACGGCTATGGTCCCCGCCCGGCCCGTATCCGAGGGACGGGGACCTGCCGGTCTATGCCTCTGTGAGGTGGTCGAACTCGCCGTTGCGGGCGCCGTCGAGCATGGCGGCGAGTTCGGTGGTGGTGAAGAGGAGGGCGGGGCCGTGGGGGGCCTTGCTGTGGCGGACGGCTACCTTGCCGTCGACGGGGGCGAATTCGAAACAGTTTCCGTTGCCGCCGGTTGCGGTGGCTCGCTGCCACTGGACGCCGAGTGTCGAGGCGTCAGGTATGACGTGGTCTGCCATATGACCTATCCCTTGCTGTAGATATCCCTGTACTTCTGGACCACTTCGAGGGATTCAGTTCCTCGAAGGGCGTCTGCCATGAGCCGTCTGAAGAGTTGCTCGTACGCCCGCACTTCAGGGGAGTCCTCGATGAACTGGGTTGAGGTGAGACCTTCCACATAGACGATGTCGGGTTCCCAGCGTTCCGGGAAGCTCAGGATCACGAACGAGCCGCCGAACAGGGCCGCATGGCTTGCAGCCGACTCCGGAAGAACCAACAGGTTGATGTTGTGAGGGTGTTCCTGGCACAGGGTGAGCACGTAGTCGAGCTGATCTGCCATCACCTCATGCGGGCAGATCGCATGGCGCAGCACGGACTCCGAGACAACACCCCAGAAAATCAAAGGATCGGTGCGGGAGAACACCGCCCGTCGACGCTCCCGAATGGCCAAGCGATCTTCCCGTTCCTTCTTCGAAAGGTCGGGGAGATGCTGATCGAGAATTGTCGCCGTGTAGTCTCGCGTCTGCAAAAGTCCAGGTATGAGAACGGTCTCGACACTGGATGCCTCTACCGCGTAGTCCTCGTACCCGATGTAATCCGCATATGCCGGGGAGACGGCGCGGCGCACCTTGCTCTCCCATCCCGACTGGCTTCCGCCCCGCTTGAGTTGCCAGATGTACGCCGATTGATCAGCGTCGTCCGCCATTCCGTACAGGTCGAGAAGTTGCTTCAGGTCGTCGTCCGTGACTCCGACTTTGGCACTCTCGATCCGGCTGAGCTTGCTCTCCGACCATCCCAGCGACGCGGCGATCGAGTCCTGGGAGCCGTGCTCTCCGTCGACCCGCAGTGATTTGAGGACGCGTCCCAGCCGGACCTGCCGCGCCGTTGGTTCACGTGGCTTGTTGGCCATATGCCGCCCCACATCCCGTCGTTGACATGCTCAAACACTCCAACTACGTGACCTGCCAGGGCAAGCGAGTGTCCCCCGGAAGGGGGAATCCGGGGTAGCTGCCTTGCGTGCAATATCGCCGAGTGTGCAGGATTGCCACCCATCGCCGGTCGTCACCGGACGTGAGTCATCCGTAAGCACTGGTCTCCGTAGGGGGTGCGCTATGTCCGAACAACCCATGCCTCGCCAGTATCCCACCAGGCCCGAATCCGTCTCCCAGGTCCGCACACAGGTAAGGGAGTTGCTCAGATCGGAGGGGGTCGACGTGGACTCCGGCGCCGGGGGAGCGGACAGCGTCGTTCTCGTCGCCAGCGAGCTGGCGAGCAACGCCGTATGCCATGCCGCCGACTCCGGTGTCTACTCCGTGTGCTGCGAGTTGCGCGGAAGTCTCTGTGTCATCCGGGTCTCGGACGACGGTGTCCTGGTGCCGCCCGAGCGGGCCACGCTCGGTGACGCCCACGCGCTGTCCGGCAGGGGCCTTTTCCTGGTCGAAGCCCTCGCGCGGAACTGGGGATGCACACCGCGAGGCGATGGCGCCGGAAAAGTCATCTGGGCCGAACTCCTCATCGCCCCGCCCTCCCCCACGACTCCCTGACCCGCACAAGGGAACCGCACACATGCACATGCGCATGCTCAAGGCCATCTGCCGGACGGCCACCCCGCCGCCCTACGACGTCACCGCCCCGGTCCGCCGCCCAGACCCCTACGTCTCCCCTTGGCGTCCCGACCCCTACAACGCCCGCTGGCGTCGCTGGGCCCGGCGGGCGCTGCCCCGGCTGTTCGGAAAGGACCCGCTGCCGTTGTCCGCGCGGGAGCCGGAGATCTGGGGTGCGGCGGAGCGGTGACCGCTACCCGCACCCACAAGACCGCCGCTCCACCAACCGCGACGGAAACACCTTCACCCGCTCCCGGCGCGACCCCGCCACCCGCAACCCGTCGTCCAGGACCAGGTCGACCGCCGCGCGGGCCATGCCGGAGCGGTCGGAGGCGATCGTGGTGAGGGGCGGGTCGGCGAGGGCGGCCTCCTTGATGTCGTCGAAGCCGGCGACGCCGAGTTCGCCGGGGACGTCGATGCGGAGTTCGCGGGCCGCGCGCAGCAGGCCGATGGCCTGGTCGTCGGTGGAGCAGAAGACGGCCGGGGGGCGGTCCGGGCCGGAGAGGATGTCCAGGCCGATGCGGTAGGCGTCGTACCGGTTGTAGGGGGCCTCGAAGAGGCGGCCCTCGGTCGGCAGACCGGCGTCGTTCATCGCCTGGCGCCAGCCTTCGACGTGGTCGGAGACCGGGTCGCCGACCGCCGGGGTGTCGGCGGTGCCGCCGACGCAGGCGACGTAGTCGTAGCCGTGCTCCAGCAAATGCGCGACGGCGGTGCGGGCGCCCGTCACATCGTCCAGGACCACCGCCACGTCGTCGATCGCCTCGGGGCGCTCATGGAGCAGGACCACCCGGGCATCCCACGCGTCGATCTCGGCGGCGGCGTTGTCGTTGAGGGCGTGGCTGACCAGGATCAGGCCCGAGACCCGCATCCCGAGGAAGGCGCGGAGGTAGTGGACCTCGCGTTCCCCGACATAGTCGGAGTTGCCGACCAGCACCATCTTTCCGCGCTCGGACGCCGCCTGCTCCACCGCGTGCGCCATCTCCGCGAAGAACGGCTGGCGTGCGTCGGGCACGATCAGACCTATGAGATCGGTACGCCGGGACGCCATGGCCTGTGCCACCCGGTCCGGGCGGTAGCCCAGCTCCTTGATGGCGGCGAGCACGCGTTCGCGCGTGGCCGGGGCGACCGGCCGGGGTCCGTTGTTGATGACATAGCTGACGACGGCCGTGGACGTTCCCGCCAGCCGCGCCACATCATCTCTTGTCACCTTGGCCACGCGCGGAGTCTACGCGGATGGACCCGCCGTGGGCAGGGCAAGAGCGGGTCCGGCTGTGCGCGCTCTGTGCGGGCGCAACGTCGGGGGCGCCAAGGGGCGGGCGCCACGGCAGCACGGGCGCCACGGTTCGGGTGAGGTGCGGGGGCCGGGGGAGAGCCCGGCCCCGTCCCTCATGCCTGCGCCGGGGCCTCCACGGCCGCCACCTCAGGCGACTTGTCCCCAAGCTCCGAAATCTCCGCGGTCTCCGGCTTCGGTCGGGCCGCCTTGGCCTTCGCCTCGTCGGCCGCCCGCTCCACCTTCTCCGGCGTGACGAATCGATAACCGACGTTCCGGACGGTCCCGATCAGCGACTCGTGCTCGACGCCGAGCTTGGCCCGCAGCCGCCGTACGTGCACATCCACGGTCCGGGTGCCGCCGAAGTAGTCGTAGCCCCAGACCTCCTGGAGGAGCTGGGCGCGGGTGAAGACCCGGCCGGGGTGCTGGGCCAGGTATTTCAGCAGCTCGAACTCCTTGAAGGTCAGGTCCAGGACCCGGCCCTTGAGCTTGGCGCTGTAGGTGGCCTCGTCGACCGAGAGGTCACCGTTGCGGATCTCCATCGGGGAGTCGTCGCTGACCAGCTGCTGACGGCCGGTGGCCAGCCGCAGCCGGGCCTCGACCTCGGCCGGGCCGGCCGTGTCGAGGAGGACGTCGTCGATGCCCCAGTCCGCGGTCACCGCGGCGAGGCCGCCCTCGGTCACCACCAGGATCAGCGGACAGCCGGGGCCGGTCGAGCGGAGCAGCTGACAGAGGCTGCGGACCTGCGGGAGGTCACGGCGGCCGTCGATCAGGATCACGTCGGCACCAGGGGTGTCGACAAGGGCGGGGCCCTCGGCGGGGGCCACCCGCACGTTGTGCAGCAGCAGGCCGAGCGCGGGAAGCACCTCCGTCGACGGCTGGAGGGCGTTGGTCAGGAGCAGCAGAGAACTCATTTATCTGGTTCCTCCTCGGTCCCTGCGAGGACGTGTGCGGTGCGTCACTGCGGTGCGTCGCTGCGCTGCGTTCCCGTCGGCTCCGTACACAACCGCGGTCACCGCCTGTCACCTGGCGTTTTCCGCTTCGTATACAACGCGTTCGAAAGCACAAAAGGACCCGGGGGCTTCGCTGCCCGAGTCCTCTGCCCAGCAGAATACCCACATGAGCACCGGTCCGGCAGGTCATGTGGCCCGATCCACCACCGTTCGTCCGCAGTGTGAGACGCCTCAGACGTCCAGCTCAGCGCCCCTGCGGACGTTTTTGCAGACCGCGGACGGTATCCGCGTCGAAGCCGTATACGAGAGGGGTCACGTTGTATACGACACCTTGACGCCACCCTCCCGTCGGATCGCGTTCGTGGTCGCCCATGGCTTCACCGGCGCCGCCGACAAGCCGCATGTCCGCCGGATCGCCGGGGCGCTCGGCCGGTACGGCGCCGTCGTCACCTTCTCCTTCCGCGGCCACGGTGCCTCCGGCGGGCGCTCGACCGTCGGCGACCGCGAGGTGCTCGATCTGGCGGCGGCGGTCGCCTGGGCCCGTGAGCGGGGGCACGACCGCGTGGTCACCGTCGGCTTCTCCATGGGCGGCTCCGTCGTCCTGCGCCATGCCGCCCTGCACCCCGGCGCCGCCGACGCGGTCGTCTCGGTCAGCGCCCCCGCCCGCTGGTACTACCGGGGCACCGCCCCCATGCGCCGCGTCCACTGGCTGATCACCCGGCCGGAAGGGCGGCTCGTCGGCCGGTACGGGCTCCGCACCCGGATCCAGAACGGCGGCTGGGACCCCGTACCGCTCTCCCCGGTCGAGGCCGTCCCGGGGATCGCGCCCACCCCGCTGCTCATCGTGCACGGCGACCGCGACGGCTACTTCCCCGTCGACCACCCGCGGATGCTGGCCACCGCCGCCGGTGACCACGGCGAACTCTGGCTGGAGCCCGGCATGGGCCACGCCGAGCACGCCGCCGACGACGGCCTCCTCGCCCGCATCGGGGACTGGGCGGCCGAGCGGGCGGGCTAGCCTTGGCCTGTTCACCCGCCGAACCGATCCGACACAGGGACGAGCAGAGGGACCAGATGGCAAAGGTCACGGTGCGCTACTGGGCCGCCGCGAAGGCCGCCGCCGGTATCGCCGAGGAGCCGTTCGACGCGGCCGACCTCGCCGGTGTGCTCGCCGCCGCGCGCGAGCGGCACCCCGGGGAGCTGGAGCGGGTCCTGCTGCGCTGTTCCTTCCTCGTCGACGGCGACCCCGTCGGGACCCGCGCGCATGAGACGGTACGGCTGGCCGAGGGCGGCACGGTCGAGGTGCTCCCGCCGTTCGCAGGAGGATGACGGATGAGCTACCAGCCGTACGACAACAACAACGACGGTGATGGCAACGGCGACGGCGGTCAGGGGCAGTACCCACCCCGGTACCAAGCCCAGCACCAAGGGGAGTACCAGCACTACCAGCAACAGCAGCAGCCGCATCAGCAGTACCAGCCGCAGCCCCAGTACCAGCAGACGTACGACCCCTCCTGGCAGCAGCCGCAGGCCCCGCAGCCCCAGCCCGGCCACGGCGATCCCTACGCCGATCAGCAGCACACCCAGCAATGGCAGGGCCAGACCTGGGAGACGCAGCTCCAGGCCCCGGTGAACGCCGCCGAGCAGACCGCGTATCTGCCCCCGCAGGACTACCAGGCACCCCGCCCCGCGCCCGCCCCTGCGCCGACGCCCGCCCCCGCACCTTCCCCCTCCCCCGCCCCCGGCCCCTCCTACGGTCCCGCCACCCTCGCCGGGAACTCCCGGGTCACCGACGCCCAGCGTGCCCGCCTCGAAGGGCGGTCGCCGGTCATCGAACCCGGGGGACAGCCCGCCGCGCTGACCGCGCTGCTCGGCGTCCTGCTCGCCGCCGCCGCGCCGCTCGGGTCGTTCGCGCTGATCGTGCCGCTGGTCGCGCTCCAGGCCGTCACCGCCGCCGGATGGTTCCGGCTGAACGGGATGTGGCCCGCCCGGCAGGGCATCGCGCTGGCGTTCGCCGGGGCGCTCACCGCGGACGCGGTGCTGCTCGGCGTCGGACGCGACCAGGGGGCCGCCGCGATCCTCGGCACCCTCGGGGTGTGGGTGCTGCTCACCCTCGTCCTCCAGCTCCGCTCGCACGCCGACCCGGACGAGCGGATGTACGGGCTGATGGCGACCGTGGTGTCCGCCGCGCTGGCGATCGTGGCGACCGGGTATCTGGCCGCCGAGCCCGAGGCGGTGAGCGTCGGGGCCGCCGCCGTGGCCGTGGCGCTGCTCGCGCGGGCGCTGCCGCTGCCGACGCCCGCCTCCGTGGTCGTGGCGCTGCTGGCCGCCGCCGGGGCCGGGATCGCGGTGGGCGGGATGACCGATGTGGGCGCCGGGGGCGGCGCGCTGCTCGGGGCCGGGGCCGCCGGGTGCGCGCTGATCGGGCACCGGGTGGCGAGCTACGACTATCCGTCCCGGTTCGTGCACTTCACCGCCGGGGTGGCGCTGCCGCTGGCCGCCGCGGCGCCGGTGGTGTGGGTGCTGGGACGGGCCGTGGCCTGACCCCGGCGGCTCGGCGCCGCCCTTGTCACAGCTGATCGACAAACCCCGGGCGGGTCCGCCCGCCGGGGTTACGGTGACTGGCGTCCATGACGTCCGCCGAGGTGGGGAACATGCGAGCGCTGCGAATACTTCTGATCGTCGTGGTGATCCTGGGCGGCCTGTTCGTCGGGGCCGACCGGCTGGCGGTGTACTTCGCCGAGGACGAGGCCGCGGGCAGGCTCCAGACCACCGAGTCGCTCGCGCAGAAGCCGGATGTGTCCATCAAGGGCTTCCCGTTCCTGACCCAGCTGATCGGCGGGACGCTGGACGACGTCGAGGTCGGCATCGACACCTACCAGGTCCCGGCCGGCGGCGAGGAGCAGCTCCGGATCGACGATCTGCGGGCGAACATGAAGGGCGTCGACTTCTCCGGCGACTTCAGCTCCGCCACCGCCGCCTCCGCGACCGGCACCGCGACCATCGCCTACGACGAACTGCTGAAGGCGGCCCGCTCCGAGCCCACCGAGGTCGCCCCCGGGGTCACCGCGCGGGTGGTCGGGCTGTCCGACGGCGGCAACGGCAAGATCGAGGTCGCCGTGGAGGTCGAGGCGCCGGTGATCGGGGCGCGGGAGCTGTCCGTGCTCAGCACGGTGAGCGTCGAGGGCGACAACGTCGAGGTGCGCACCGACTCGCTGCCGGAACTCGCGGGCATCGATCTGGCCGAGGGGGCGATCCGCGAGATCACCGACTTCCAGACCGTCATCGACAACCTCCCGGGCGGAATCGGGCTGGACAAGGTGCAGGCCGCGGCGGATGGTGTGGAGATCTCGGTGAAGGGTTCGGACGTACGGCTGGCCGGGTAGGCCGTGGGGCGGCGGCACCCGGTACCGGGCCTTGGGCATCCGACACCGGCTTGGGTATCCGGTACCGGCCCTTGGCCACCCGGCGCCGCTCCAAAGCATCCGGTACCAGCCCCTGGGCCCCCCTCCGTCCGAGGGGTGAGACGCGGGTGTCCGGCCCGTAGATGGGCCCGGCCGCCGCCCTCCCCGTGAGGCGCCGCGAGGGCCCGGGAGCCCCGCGGGCCGCCGCCCCTCGTGCATCTGTTCCCACATCGCGGACGATCGCGTCTCACCATCCGACACACCGGTGACATGCCCGCCCGTCCGTCCTTACGATCGACCGCATGAAGCGACAGGCGGATCTCACCAAGCGGCGGGCAGTGGACCTGTGCCGCGTTGCCGCCATGCTCTGTCGCCCCTTCTGATCAGGCGGAAGCCCCGCGCCCCGCGCCGGCCCCCGCCTTCCCGCACCGCCCTGTTCTGGGCACCCGTGCGCCGCCCCAGCGCGACCGCACGCATCGCACCGCGCACGTTCCGTACGCCCCGCCGCAACTGCCCCGGAGGAGAAAGAGCATGAGCCGCAGCGACGTCCTGGTAGACGCCGACTGGCTTCAGGAGCACGTCGACGACCCGTCCATCGTCATTGTGGAGGTCGACGAGGACACCTCCGCGTACGACAAGAACCACATCAAGAACGCCATCCGGATCGACTGGACCAAGGACCTCCAGGACCCGGTCCGCCGTGACTTCATCGACCAGGCCGGTTTCGAGGCCCTGCTGTCGGCCAAGGGCATCGCCAACGACCAGACGGTGATCCTCTACGGCGGCAACAACAACTGGTTCGCCTCCTACGCCTACTGGTACTTCAAGCTGTACGGCCACGACAGCGTCAAGCTGCTCGACGGCGGTCGCAAGAAGTGGGAGCTGGACGCCCGCGAGCTGGTCGACGGCACCGAGGTGCCCGAGCGCGCCGCGACCCAGTACGCCGCCCAGGCCCAGGACACCTCGATCCGCGCCTTCCGGGACGACGTGGTCGCCGCCATCGGCGCGCAGAACCTGGTCGACGTCCGCTCGCCCGACGAGTTCTCCGGCAAGCTGCTCGCCCCGGCCCATCTGCCGCAGGAGCAGTCCCAGCGCCCCGGCCATGTGCCCAGCGCCCGCAACATCCCGTGGTCGAAGAACGCCAACGACGACGGCACCTTCAAGTCGGACGACGAGCTGAAGGAGCTGTACGCCGACGAGCAGGTCGACCTCGCCAAGGACACCATCGCGTACTGCCGCATCGGTGAGCGCTCGGCCCTGACCTGGTTCGTGCTGCACGAGCTGCTCGGCGTCGAGAACGTCAAGAACTACGACGGTTCCTGGACCGAGTACGGCTCCCTGGTCGGCGTGCCGATCGAGCTGGGCGCCAACAAGTAAGCGAACAAGCAAGCGAACGAATAAGTAAACGACCAAGCGAACGACCAAGCCCGACCTTCAAGACCTCTGGAGAGACAGTATGTGTGGAGCGAAGGCCGGTGGCCCCGACGCCTCGACGATCAAGCCCGGTGAGACCACCATCCAGGGCCAGGTGACCCGGGACGGCGAGCCCGTCGTGGGCTACGTCCGGCTCCTGGACTCGACCGGTGAGTTCACCGCCGAGGTCCCCACGTCCGCGACCGGCCAGTTCCGGTTCTACGCGGCCGAGGGCACCTGGACCGTCCGCGCGCTGGTGCCCGGCGGCACCGCCGATCGCACGGTCGTCGCCCAGCAGGGCGGTCTCGCCGAGGTCGCCATCGCGGTCTGACGGCACCGGTACGGCAGGAAGGGCCGCGTCCCACGGGTTGGACTCCCGGGACGCGGCCCTTCCGCGTCCCGGGAGTCCCGAGCTTCCGGGCGTCCCCGGGCAGGCGCCTTCCGGCGTCCCCGGGCCTAAGCTATTCATATGTACGCGCGTAGGCGTCATGTCTACTTCGTCATGATGGGCACGTGTATCACGCTGTTCGTCCTGGCCTGGGCCGTCGTACGGCTCTGGTCGGTCCCGGCGGCGGTGGCGATGTGCGTGGTCGCCATGGTGATCCCGCCGCTCGCCGCGATCGTCGCCAATCGGCGGGGACCCGAGGACCGCTGGTGGGACGCCCCCTCCGGGGACCCCAAGTCCGATGAGTGGTGGGACGAGCTGGACGGCAGAAAACCGCGCCGGTAGGAAGTCCGTATGTCGCCCACCCGGATCTCGACGGTCGTCCTCGACTGCGCCGACGCCCATGAACTGGCCGCCTTCTACCGGAACCTGCTCGGCTACACGGTCCGTGCCGAGGAGCCCGACTGGGTCCTCACCGGCCCGCCCGAGGGCACCCCGGGCGTGGCCCTCGCCTTCCAGGGTGAACCGGAGTACGTCCCCCCGGTCTGGCCCTCCCGCGCCCCCGGCAACCAGCAGATGATGCTCCACCTCGACATCCGGGTCGACGGCCCGGACGACCTGGCGGCGGAGACGGCCCGCGCGGTGGCGGTGGGCGCCCGCCTCGCCGATCACCAGCCCCAGGACGACGTCCGGGTGCTCCTCGACCCGGCGGGCCACCCCTTCTGCCTCTGGACCGAGGCGGGTCAGTAGACCAGGGCCCGGGTGGTCAGTAGACCAGCGCCTGGGTGTCGTCCGCGAGGGCCTCCTGTACGAAGAGCTGCGCCCCGGCGATCCGGACGCCCTCGATCACCTCCTGCTCGGTGATGCCCCGCCGGGCCGCGCACTGGGTGCACAGGGTGAGCCGCCCGGCGGCGAGGATCGAGTCGATCAGATCGGTGAGCGGCGCGGCATGCGGCAGCTCGAACTCGGCGGCCCGTCCCGGCACCGCGAACCAGGCCGACTCTCCGGTCAGCCACATCGACACCTCCACCCCGCTGGCCACGGCCACCGCGGCGACAGTGAACGCCTGCGAGCACCGCTCGGGGGCGTCGGCCCCGGCGGTCACCTTGATCACGAGCTTCTTCGCCATGACCGCATCGTAAACATCCATCACCGAGCGGTGCCGAATCGTGATCAAGTGCGGTGCAACTCCGGGTGGTTGTCGCGAGTCAGTCAGTGGGCGCGGTGCGGAATCCGTGCTTCATGTCTCTCTGGGGGGACGCATTGGAAGACTCTGAAAGACCGGCGGTTCCGGACACATCGGACGCGCCGGAACCGCAGGGGCAGCCGGGAGCGGCGCCGGGAGGCGGCTCCGGTGGGGCGCCTCGACGCCGGGCAGGACGGCTGATCGCGATCGCCGCCGCGCTCGGTGTCATCGCCGGGACCTGCGCCGGCTTCGTGGTGCAGGCGGGCCGTGCGCCCACCCCGCTGCGCTCGCTGGCGCAGCCCGTGATCGGGCAGGGCAAGGGCGAGGTCGAGCCGCCGTCGCCCGCGCAGGACCGCCGGATCAAGACGGACGGTGATCTGCGCGAGCTGCTGCTCCCGCCCCCCGAGGGGGCCCGGAACGTGGATGAGCTGAGCGGTGCCGACGGCTGGCTGTCGCTCACCGCCTACGCCGAGCTGTTCGAGGAGCCCGCCGCCGGGATGGTCGAGCTGGTCGCGGACGAGTTCCGCCGGGCGGCCATCGTCAGCTGGGAGTCGGGCGAGGCGCGGTACGGCGAGATCCGGCTGGTGCAGTTCCGGCAGGAGGAGTACGTGGCCGCCGCCGAGTGGGCGGACCAGGGCTACTACTGGGCCGAGGAGGACTCCGGCGACCGGGGGCGCGCGATTCCCGGCACCGGCGACGGAATGGCGTACGTGTACGAGGAGCCGGAGCGGGAGCCCGGCTATCTGCCGGTCTACAGCGCCAGCGCCCATGCCTGGCGCGGCGACATCCTGATGGAGATCTGGCTCAGCGACACCAAGCCCATCCCCGAGAAGACGATCATCGACCTGGCGAAGCGACAGGCGGCACGGCTGTGAGCGAACAGGAGAGCAGAACGGGTGCGGAACCGGAGGAGGCCCCGGGGGCCAACCCGGAGAGCCGCGAGGAGGCCCTGGAACCGGCCCCCGAGCCGTCCGAGCCGCCCACCCCATCGCCCCCGCCCGCCCCCCGCCGCCGCGCCGGGATCGCCGCCCGTGCCGGTGCCGCCGTGCTCGCCCTCGCCGTGCTCGGCGGGATCGGGTTCACGGCCGTGACCGTGCGGGGCGCCGACCGGGACGCCGGGGCGCCGGTACTGACGTTCCCGAAGCCCACCGCCGACGACGCCGATGACGCGGACGACGACGCGGACGAGGAGAAGGGGCTGCGGGCGCTGCTGGTGCCGTACCAGGACGGTCGCTACGAGAAGGGGCCCGACCTGGGCGAGTTCGGCTCCGATGTCGAGCTGACCGGGCAGGAGGCGTGGGATCTCGTCAAGGCGTCGCTGACGGATGTCCCGCGTTCCGAGCGCCGGGCCATGGAGCGCGAGATGGAGAAGCGGGTCCGCGGGCACGCGGCGCGCAGCTATGTGTACGAGGACCCGTTCGGCGGGTCCTACGGCTCGGCGTTGCTGATCGAGATCGCGCTGTCGGAGATGGAGAACCCGGCCGATGTCCGGCGGGTCGCCACCTCCCAGATCGAGACCTACGACCTGCTGGGCGTCTTCGATGACGGCCCCCGCGTCGAGGGCCATGACGACGCCCGCTGCTACGAGGCGCCCGAGGAGGACCCGCCCCTCGCCGACGGCCGGGTGCTCTGTGTGGGCCACCGGGGGAACGTGCTGGTCAACGTCTCCGTCGCGGCGCACAGCGAGGTCGACACCGAGGTGGTCGCCGATCTCGTCGCCGAGCAGCTCGACCGCATCGACAACCCGGGGGAGGCCGTATGACCGGGCAGGAGCCGACCACGGGGCAGGGGACGCCGGACGGGAACGGGGCCGGGAACGGAGTCGGGAACGGGGTCGGGAACGGAGTCGGGAACGGGGCCGGGAATGGGGCCGGGAACGAAGTCGGGAACGGAGTCGCGAACGGGGCCGGGGCGGTCGCCCCCGCCGCTCCGATCGTCCCGCCCCTTCCCCCGTCCGCCCCGGACATTCCCGCCCTCCCCGCCCTCCCCGCCCCGCCGGTCAAGGACCGCCGGGTGCTGCGGGCCGTCGCGCGCTGGACGGCGGCCGTCGCCGTGTTCGCCGTGCTCGGGGCCGGGACGGCGTACGGGATCACCCGCATGGAGCGGACCGACGTACCGGGGCTGGGGACCGCGTCGGACGGGCGGTGGGCGTATCCCGAGATCGTCCGCCCCCCGCTGCCCGAGGGCTCACCGGCCCCCTTCGACAAGGTCAACCTCACCGGCACGCACCACGCGGATCTGCGGAAGCTGGTGCTGCCGGCGCCCGAGGGGGCCACGGCGGACGGGAAGCTGCGCGGCGCGGACGGCTGGCTGCGGCAGGACACGTTCCTCGCGGAGTTCGAGGCGGCGGACCGGGAGGAACTCGCCGTCGCGCTGACCGATCAGGGGCTGCGGCACATCGCCGCGACCGGCTGGAGCATGCCGGACGGCACCCGTACCCGGATCTATCTGCTCCGGTTCGACACCGCGACGGCCGCCGAGGACATCTACACCGGGGAGCTGACCCGGTTCGGCAGTCCCGGCCCGGCCGTCCGGGGCGCGGGCACCACCGGCTACGACGAGGACTTCCCGGTGAAGGCCCATGTCGAGGGCATGGAGCGCTCCACCTATGTGGAGAGCAAGCCGTACGGCGCCGAGCAGGTGCGGCAGGGCTGGGTGTCCGCCGGGGATGTGGTCGCCGTCATCCTCCAGTCCCGCGAGGGCGGTGCCGCCGCCGTGCCCTTCCAGCAGACCGTCATCCTCCAGAGCCAGCTGCTCGGCTGAGGGGGACGGAGGGCGGGCCCCGGCGGGCGCACCTCACAGGGAGGGCCGGGGCCGGGCCGCGTAAGCTGGGGCGCGGCCTAGTGCATGGCGTATCCGCTCACCAAGGAGCAATTCCGTGATCATCTTCTTCGAAGTCCTGCTGGCCCTGGTCTGCGTCGGTGTGCTCGCGTTCACCGGGCTGGCCGTGAAGAAGCTGTATCAGGGCCAGCGCTGACCCCTCCGCCGCCCGGCCGACCCTCCCGAGGAACCCCGCTCATGATCGAGATCCCGTCCGACCTCCACAAGGACCTCGTCCCGCTCGCCTTCCTGCTCGGCACCTGGGCGGGCGCGGGCGTGCACGACTTCCCCGGCTCCGAGAAGTGCAACTTCGGGCAGGAGGTCACCTTCACCCACGACGGCCGGGACTTCCTGGAGTACCAGTCGCACACCTGGGTGCTGGACAACGACGGCAACAAGGTGCGCCCGCTGGAGACCGAGCACGGCTTCTGGCGGATCGAGGACGCCCGCAAGGTCGAGGTCACCATGACCCGCGACGACGGTGTCATCGAGATCTGGTACGGCGAGCTGGCCCACCAGAAGCCGCAGATCGACCTGGTCACCGACGCCGTCGCCCGCACGGCCGCCTCCCGCCCGTACACCGGGGGCAAGCGGCTGTACGGCTACGTCAAGAGCGATCTGATGTGGGTCGGCGAGAAGCAGACCCCCGAGGTAGAGCTGCGGCCGTACATGTCGGCGCATCTGAAGAAGGTCGTCTCCCCGGAGGACGTGGAGCGCTGGGCGAAGGCGCTGCCGGAGGACCTGCCGGACGACGGGATCGCCTTCTTCAAGTAGTTCTAGACTTCGAGGTGTGGTGAGCACTGACTGGAAGAGCGATCTGCGGCAGCGCGGCTACCGGCTGACCCCGCAGCGGCAACTCGTGCTCGAAGCCGTGGACACCCTGGAGCACGCGACCCCCGACGACATTCTGGGCGAGGTCCGCAGGACCGCCTCGGGGGTCAATATCTCCACGGTGTACCGCACGCTGGAGCTGCTGGAGGAACTCGGGCTGGTCAGCCACGCCCACCTCGGGCACGGAGCGCCGACGTACCACCTGGCCGACCGGCACCACCATCTGCATCTGGTCTGCCGGGACTGCACGACGGTGATCGAGGCGGAGGTGCCGGTCGCCGCCGACTTCACCGCGAAACTGCGCGAGCAGTTCGGTTTCGACACCGATATGAAGCACTTCGCGATCTTCGGACGCTGCCGGGACTGCACACTCAAGGCTTCAACTACCGAGTCGTAGCGTTGGTCGTAGGCTTAGGCGTATGAAGAGCCCTTTGCTGAGCCTGCCCGGCGCCGTTCCCGCCGAGGGTGTGGATGAAGGCGTCGCCGCGCACTACGGCGACCTCTTCCGCGAGCAGCGCGCCCTCGCCGACGGCACCGGATTCGTGGACCTCTCGCACCGGGGGGTCGTCGCCGTGACCGGTGACGACCGGTTGAGCTGGCTGCATCTGCTGCTCACCCAGCATGTCAGCGATCTCCCCGCCGGTGAGGCCACCGAGGCGTTGGTGCTGTCCGCCAACGGTCATATCGAGCACGCGCTGTATCTGGTCGACGACGGTACGACGGTCTGGGCCCATGTCGAGCCGGGCACCCAGGGCGCGCTGATCGCCTACCTGGAGTCGATGAAGTTCTTCTACCGGGTCGAGGTCGAGGACCGCACCGAGAGCCACGCCGTGGTGTATCTGCCCGCCGGGTCGATCGTGGAGGCCCAGGGAGCGGCGGTCCGGGAGACCCCGTACGGGCGGGATGTGTTCCTGCCCCGGGAGCGGCTGGAGGAGTTCGCGGCGGCGGCCGGACCGGCGGCGGGGCTGCTGGCCCATGAGGCGCTGCGCGTCGAGCGGCACCGGCCGCGGCTCGGCTTCGAGACCGACCACCGGACCATTCCGCACGAGCTGGGCTGGATCGGCTCCGCGGTGCACCTCCAGAAGGGGTGCTACCGGGGGCAGGAGACGGTGGCCCGGGTGCAGAACCTGGGGAAGCCGCCGCGCCGCCTGGTCTTCCTCCACCTGGACGGCAGCGAGGTCCATCTGCCGGCGCCCGGCACGGAGATCCGGCTCGCGGACGACGGGGAGGACGGGCGGAAGATCGGGTTCGTGACGACGTCCGCGCGCCACTACGAGCTGGGGCCGGTGGCGCTGGCGCTGGTGAAGCGGAACGTTCCGCTGGACGCACGGCTGGTGGCGGGGGACACGGCGGCGGCGCAGGAGGTCGTGGTGGTGCCGTAGGGCCCCTCAGGGGGCGCCGGTCAGATCTCCAGCAGCACGCCGGTCAGATCTCCAGCAGCACCGTGAACGGCCCGTCGTTCGTCAGGGACACCCGCATCCCGGCCCCGAAGCGGCCCGTCTCCACCGTCGCCCCCAGCTCGCGCAGCGCTCGCACGACCTCCTCCACCAGGGGCTCGGCGATCTCGCCGGGGGCCGCCGCGTTCCAGGTGGGGCGGCGGCCCTTGCGCGCGTCGCCGTACAGCGTGAACTGGCTGATCACCAGCAGGGGCGCGTTCACATCGCTGCACGACCTCTCGTCGCCGAGCATCCGCAGGGTCCAGAGTTTGCGGGCCAGTCGCGCCGCCTTCTCCGCGGTGTCCTCGTGCGTCACCCCGACCAGGACACACAGGCCCTCGCCCCGGATCTCGCCCACCGTCTCGCCGTCCACGACGACACTCGCGCCGTCCACCCGCTGCACCACCGCTCGCATACGACCATCATGCCGGGTCCGGATCACGCTCCTCGCAACCCCCCATCTGGGGCCGATCGGGGGCACTCGGTCACATAGCGGCCACTTGGGGTGACACGATGCTTGCCACACGCCGGTCGAGGGGACGGGTTGAGGCACATGAGCACACCGAGCACCGGACAGCCGCCGGGCCCAGTTCCACTCGCGCCCGCGGTCCAGCCGCCAGGCCCCGTTCCACGGACACCCGCGGCCCAGCCGCCCGGACCGGTCCCGCTGGCCCACGCGGTCCAGCCGCCCGGCCCGGTCCCGCCGGCGTACGCGGTCCAGCCGCCCGTACAGCGCACCGGCGGCACACCGCTGCCACCGGCCCCGGCCGAGCCCGATCTGCCCCTGCTGAGCCTGCCCGAACTGCGCACCCTGCGCCGGGACACCCAGCGCGACGAGGCGGACCTGAGCTATGTCCGCCGGCTGCTCCAGGGCCGGATCGACATCCTCCGCGCCGAACTCGCCCGGCGCGGCACCGCCTCCCTGGTGGCGCCGGGTGAGGCGTCCGTGGTCGAGCGGCTCTCGGAGATCCTCACCGACGCGCCCGCCCGGCAGCGCTCGTCCGCCCGCCATGTCACCCTGGGCACCCCGCAGAGCGAGGAGTACCGGCGGCTGGCCGCGGAGATGCTGGCCGAGGTCGAACTGTCCGCGCTGGACGCCCGTACCGATCCGGAACTCACCTCGGCCATGGGCCGTCTGGTCCGCTACGAGCAGCAGGTCTCCCGGCGCCGCCAGACCCTCCAGCGGACCACCGACGAGTGCAGCGCGGAGATCGCCCGCCGCTACCGCGACGGCGAGGCCCAGGTGGACGACCTGCTGGTGTAGGGGGTGGGGGCGGCCGGCGCGGCTGCCGCCGGTCAGGGGCAAAACCCCGTGACCCGCCTGGCACCCGCCCTCTACCGTGGGCCCATGACCCCCAGCGACGACATCGCCGTCCGTCCGATCGCCCGTGCCGAGGTCGCGGAGTGGAGCCGCGCGCTGAACACCGGATTCCTGCGCACCCCGACGGTGTCCGAGGCGGAGGCCGCGGACCGGGGGTCGTACGTGGATCCGGACCGTACCCTCGGCGCCTTCGACGGCGGGCGCTGTGTGGCGACCTTCCGGTCCTTCCCGCAGCGGCTCACCGCGGTCGGCGGCCGGGCCGTCCCCGCCGACGCCATCTCCAATGTCACCGTCAGCCCCACCCATCGCCGCCGGGGCATCCTGACCCGGATGATGCGCCACGACCTGGCCGCCGCCCGGGAGCGCGGCGAGATCGTCGCCACCCTCATCGCCGCCGAGTACCCGATCTACGGGCGCTACGGCTTCGGCCCGGCCGTCACGACCGCCCACTGGACCGTCGATGTCGCCCGCTCCGGGCTCGACCGGCGGCGCCCGGTGCCGGACGACGGCGGGCGGATCGACCTGGTCGACGCCGAGGACATCCGCAAGCTGGGCCCCGAACTGCACGAGCGGCTGAGCCGCGTCCGGCACGGCGTGATCAACCGTGACGAGCGCTGGTGGAATGTGGCGACGGGCGCCGTCCGGCTGGACCGGGCGCCCTGGACCGAGCCCTTCCACGCCGTCCACCGCTCGGCGGACGGCGAGGTCGAGGGGTACGCCTGCTATGCCGCCGACGATGTCTGGGGCGAGCGCAAGCAGCCGCAGAACACGGCGACCGTGCGGGACCTGATCGCCCTCACCCCGGCCGCCGAGCGCGCCCTGTGGCACTACCTCTGCTCCATCGACTGGATCAGCACCGTCAAGACCGGCAACCGCGCCCCGGACGATCTGCTGCCCGACCTCCTGCCCGACCCCCGCGCCGCCCTGCTCACCGGTCACGCCGACTGGCTCTGGGTGCGGATCCTGGATGTCGTCCGGGCCCTGGAGGCGCGGACCTACGGCGGCGAGGGCACGCTGGTGCTCGACCTCGCCGACGCGTCCGGGCTGGGCGGCGCCGGGCGGTTCCGGCTGGAGGCGTCCACGGACGGGGCGTCCTGCGCGCCGACCACCGAGAGCGCCGATCTCGCCCTGGACCTCGCCACGCTGAGCGCGCTGTGGCTCGGCGACGGCTCGGCGGTACGGCTGGCCGCGCTCGGGCGGGTCCGGGAAGAACGAGCGGGCGCCGCCCAGAAGGCCGACGCCCTGCTGCGTACGTCCAGGCGGCCTTGGTGCCCGGACATTTTCTGAGGATCTCCTCTCCCTCGGGAACGGTGGATCAGCCGGTCGGCCCGGTCGGACCGGTCGGCCCGGTCGGCCCAGTCGGACCGGTCGGCCCGGTCGGCCGATCAGCTGATCACTGGCTCACGCATCCGTAGCGTGCTGGTGCTGTTCGGTTGTGGCTGTGCGGGTTCAGTTGTGACTGAGCTGTATGCGGTTGTGGCTGTGCGGTGAGCTGCGCTGCTGTTCTCGGCGGTGTTGCCGTCCTCAGCCGCGCCGCTGTCTTCAGTTGTGGCTGTCCGCGCCGTGCTGTGCCTGCGACTGGCCGGACTCCCGGCTCCCCTCCGGAAGGGAGCCCGGTCAGCCGGACTGCCGGCCTCTGCTGGCCAACCTCCAGGGAGCCTGACCATGTTATGGAAGTTGGTGACCAACTTCTCTGTAGTTATCTCCGCTTGGATCGGCTCATAACCACCTCTTCTTGAACTGTCTGAAGATGGCGGGAAGTTGTACTGTTTTGGTTGTGGACGCGGAACACGCCTCCGTCACTGGAGGGAATCGGCCTCTGCGGTCCCCACGGCCCCCGGGGCCCCATCCGACACACCGCGAGGTCGCCGAGGTGCTGCGCGCCCGGATCAGGTCCGGGGAGCTGCGGCCGGGCCAGCGCATGCCCACCCAGGCGCGGCTGGCGGCGGAGTTCGGCGTCGAGCGCGGGGCCGTCCGGCAGGCGCTGCGGCTGCTCCAGGCGGAGCGGCTGCTGACCAATGTCTCCAAGGGCAGCCCGGCGACCGTGGCCCCGGACCCGGGTCGGCTGCCGAGCGGCCCGTCGGTCGCGCCGCTGCCCACGACGGTGGCGCTGGCGCCGAGGATCGCGGAGGCGTTCGCGGTGCCGCATGTGGAGATCGACGCGCTCTGTCTGACCGCGATCTCGCTGACCCTGGCGATCGGCGAGCCCTTGCGCCGGATCCACGCCGGGGAGCTGAAACCGGCCAAGGTCGATGTGCGGGTGCTGCTGCCCTCGCGCGATATCGACCTGGCCTTTCCGCGCCGGGTGGATCAGCGGGGCGCGCACGATCCGGTGCATCCGCGCTGGCTGGCGCAGCGCAACGCCCAGGGTCAGGTGCTGCGGCACAATCTGCTGGCGCTGCGCGCGACGCACGGGATCGAGGTGGGCGTCTCGTTCCGGGCCCTGCCCTTCACCCCGCCGGTGAAGCTGTATCTGCTCAATGGGCGGGAGGCGCTGTTCGCGTACTACACGCTGACGCGGCGCGAGGAGGAGGTCGGGCAGGAGCAGCTGGAGATGTACGACGCCGAGGGCACCCGGTCGATGCTGTTCGCCTTCGACCGGGAGGACGATCTGCGGGACGCGACGTTCGTGGAGCAGTCCGGCGTATGGTTCGACGCGCTGTGGGAGACGATCAGTTCGGATCTGCTGCTGACCACCTGAGGCCGGCGCGGGGCGGGCGCGCCGGCCGGCCTGCGGGGCGGCCCGCGCTCATATCGCCGGGCCGGTGACCAGCAGGGCGAGCAGCACGGCACCGGCCGAGGTGATGGCCGGGCTCTTGGCCTTGAGGCCGATGGTGAGCAGCAGCAGCCCGACGATGCCCGTGGCGCCGTACTTCCACTGGACCAGCTGCTGGAACCCGATGACGAAGACGGCGGAGAGGAGGGCGAGGACTGGCATGGTGATCCCCCTTCGGGCTGCCGGGGCGGCGGATCGGGCCGTTCCGCCAACTCCACTGAGTTGGTGACCAACTCTGTCATGGTTGTCCCCACTTGGCAGTGACTCATAAACAACTTTCCGGCAACTCCCACCATCCGGCTCCGAGTTGTACCGTTTGGTCGTGACCCAGGAGAACGTGGCAGTGAACGGCAGCAGAAGGCGTACCGCACAGGAGATCGCCGGCACCCTGCGCGAGCGCATCCGCAGCGGTGTGCTGAAGGCCGGCGACCGGCTGCCCACCCAGGCCGAACTCGCCGACGAGTTCGGCGTCGAGCGCGGCACGATCCGCCAGGCGCTGCGCGTTCTCCAGGACGACGGTCTGCTCACCCATGTCAGCAAGGGCAGCCCGCCCCGGATCGCCCGCCCGGAGTCCCCCGGCGACGAACCCCGGCCCACCGCCGTCGGGCTGGCCCCGCGGCTGATGGAGGCCTTCACCGCGCCCCGGGTCGGGATCGACGCGGTCTGTCTGACCGCCGAGACCCTGATCCTGGCCCTGGGCGAACCGCTGCGCCGGATCCACGCGGGCGAACTGCGCCCCGAATCCATCGACGTACGGCTGCTGCTGCCGTCCCGCCATATCGATCTGGCGTTTCCGGCGCCGGTCACCGGGGACGACGAGTCCGTGCACCGGCAGTGGCTCGCCCAGCGCAATGCGCAGGGGCATGTCCTGCGGCACAATCTGCGCTCCCTGCGCGGCTCGCACGGCATCGACGTCACCGTCCGCTTCCGCGCGCTGCCCTTCACCCCGCCCCTGAAACTGTTCCTCTTCAACGAGGCCGAGGCGCTGCTGTCCTACTACACGATCACCCGCCGCGAAGCGGCCACCGACACCGGAACGCTGGAGCTGTACGACACCGTAGGCCCCGACGCGGTCCTCTTCTCCTTCCTAGCGCGGACGGGCCGGCGGGACGCGGCGTTCGTCGCCGAGTCCCAGAAATGGTTCGACGCGCTGTGGGAAACCATCACCACAGATCTGACCCTCGGCTGACCCGGGCCCCAGGAGCACCGCAGTGAACGGCAACGACGACACCACCCCCAGCGGCGGCGGGCGCAGGAGCGCCCAGGAGATCGCCGACGCGCTCCGCGAGCGGATCCGGGCCGGCGAACTCAGGGCGGGCGACCGGCTGCCCACCCAGGCGGACCTGGTGGCGGAGTTCGGCGTCGAGCGCGGCACGATCCGCCAGGCGCTGCGCGTTCTCCAGGACGACGGTCTGCTCACCCATGTCAGCAAGGGCAGCCCGCCCCGGATCGCCGAGCTGCGCACCGACCCGGACCGCTCCCGGGCGGCCCGGGTGGTCCTCATCTCCTACCTCGCCGAGGCGTTCCGCTCCCCACGGGTGCGGATAGACGCCCTGTGCTTCACCGCGGAGACGCTCCTGTGGGCGATCGGCGAGATGTGCACGGCGGTGGGGCGGGGGGAGGTGCGCCCGGAGAAGGTGGAGGTGCGGTGTCTGCTGCCGGGGCCGGGGGTGGAGTTGCCTTATCCGCGGCCGGTGGGCGGTGACGCGGAGCTGCGGGAGCTGATGCAGGACCGCTGGAAGCAGCAGATCAAGGACCAGACGCAGGTCATGGACTTCTATCTGACCTCGGTCATGGGCGGCTACGGGGTCGACGCGCGGGCGGCCTTCAGATTCCTGCCCTTCGCGCCCTCGGTGAAGCAGTACGTCCTGAACGGCTCGGTGGCCCTCCAGGGCAACTACCAGGTGACCACCCGGCTGTACGAGGACCTGCCGGACACCCCGCCGTTCGAGATCCTGGACGTCAACGGGTTCACCTCGCGGCTGTTCGAGTTCCGGCGGGACCGGGGCGGCCAGGACCCGGCGATCGTCGAGGACACCCAGAATTGCTTCGATGCGCTCTGGGAATCGAGCTGACCGAGGCAGACACTCGGCGGGTGACTCCTGAGACGGGACGGGCGGATCTGGTGGAGCGAGATGCCGAGCAACTCAAGGAACTGGTCGCGAACACGCGGCATGTCCTGTTCGATTTCGACGGGCCGATCTGCCGGCTGTTCGCCAGCTATCCGGCCTCGGCGATAGCGGTGGCCCAGGTGGAGTGGCTGCGGGCGCGGGGCCTGGTGAGCCTGCTCACCCCCGAGGAGCTGAACAGCCCGGACCCGAACGGGGTACTGCGCAGCGTCGCCGCCCGGTACCCCGGCACCGATCTGGTCCTCGACCTCGAAGAACATCTCACCCTGCGGGAGCTGGAGGCGGCCCGCAGCGCCTGGCCCACCCCGTACGCGGACCCGCTGATCCGCACCTGGCTGGCGACGGGCGCCCAACTGGCCATCGTGACCAACAACTCGGCCCGCACGGTCGAGGAGTACCTCAAGGGCCGCGATCTGCTGTCCTGTTTCGCCCCGCACATCTATGGACGCACGCAGGAACTGCATCTGCTCAAGCCGCACCCGCACGCTCTTCGGTGGGCCCTGCGCGCGATGGGGGCGGCGGGCGGCAGCGCGCTGATGATCGGGGACAGCCACACCGACCACCATGCCGCCCGCAGCGCCGGAGTGCCCTTCCTCGGCTTCGCGAGCAGCGAGCGGGCGGCGGCCGGGATGCGGGACGCCGGGGTGCCGGAGCGGAGGATCCTGTCCTCGCTGGAGCCGCTGCTGAAGGCCGTGAGGAGCCGGACCTGAACCCGGGGCCGGGGGACCGGATCCGGTGGCGTCGAGACGAGCGGGCGGACACCGCGCGCGGTCCGGGCGCTCGGCACGGGCGTGGTGTTCCTGCTGCGTGCCGACGGCTTCCGCCGCGGTCGCGCGAGGGAGCGGCTCCGCCGCGGGTGCCGATCGGACGGCACGTCACCCCTGACCTCCGAGTAATGTGCTGCCACTTCCGCACCTTCGGAAGGGCGCAGGCGAGAGAGACAGGCAGAGAAACTGGCGATGTCATCCGAAGCAACGTCCCTCGCCTGGCTCAACGCGGTCGGAATGAGCGGAGATCCGAACGCGGTCGTCGGCCCGCTCAGGGGCTATCACCACGAGACCTACGTCCTTCCGCTGCCCGAGGGGCAGGGGCCGCTCGGCGCCGGGCGGTGGAAGTGCCGTGAGCCGCGGAGCGGTCTGATGTGGTTCGACCGCCGGTGTTTCCGGTCCGAGGAGCAGTTGCTCAAGGGGCTGGCCGGGCGGATCGACCGGATTCCCGACATTCTCGATGTCGGGGAGTTCGGACTCCAGCGATTCGTGGAAGGCGTGACCCTCGGCGCGCTGTATCCGTCCGGCCAGGCGGTTCCCGACCGCTTGACCGGGCAGGTCCTGGAGCTTTTCGAGCAGTTGGCGGGGGTGACGCCCCGGACGCTGACCGTGCCCCGCCGCTGCCGGCGGCCGGACCGGCCCGAGGACGGGGACAGCGCGGCCTTTCTGGAGCGCCTGATCACCTTCGCCGAGACGCATGTCCACGCCGACAACCTGCCGGTCTTCGGGCAGCTCTTCGCCGATCTCGGCCTGGACGGCGGTGCCTTCGTCAGCCTGCGTGCCCATGTGTCCGGTCTGAAGGAACGACCCTTCTGTCTGCTGCACGCCGATCTGCACCGCGAGAACTTCATCGTCGACGACCAGGAACGCCTGTGGACGATCGACTGGGAACTGGCGATGCTCGGCGACCCGCTCTACGACCTGGCCACGCATCTGTATCTGATGCGCTATCCGCCCGAGCAGCAGGAGCGGATCACCAAGGGCTGGCGGGAGACCGTCGAGCGGGTGCGCCCCGGCAGCGCCCACGGTCTGGCCGAGGACCTGCCGCTGCTGATCGACTTCAAGCGGGCGCAGTCCGTCTTCACCGATGTGATCCGCGTGGCCCTCTCCCTCGACCCGGGGGCCGACCCCCGCGGGCTGCGTCGGGTGCGAGCCGGCTGGAAGCTGTACAAGATCCTCCTGGCCGCCGCCGAGCCCTTGGGCCTGCGCTCCGTGCCGAGCCCCTGGCGGATCGTCGCCGCGCTCACGAAGTGGCGTGCCGCCCGCCCTGCGTAGGCTCTCCCCATGACTGACAGGGCCGCCGGTGGGCTGCGGGAGCGCAAGAAGCGGCGGATGTACGAGACCGTCTCGGAGACCGCGATCCGGCTCTTCCTGGAGCGGGGGTTCGACGCGGTGTCCGTCGCCGAGGTGGCCGCGGCGGCGGAGATCTCCAAGCCGACGCTGTTCCGGTACTTCCCGGCCAAGGAGGATCTGGTGCTGTACCGGATCGCCGATCACGAGGGGGAGGCCGCGCGGGTCGTGGCGGAGGGGCCGACGCCGATCGCGGCGCTGCGGCGGCACTTCCTGGAGGGTCTGGAGCGGGAGGACCCGGTCACCGGCCTCAACGCGCACCCCCAGGTGCTCGCCTTCCACGCCCTGCTCTACGGGACCCCCGCCCTGGTCGCGCGGGCCCAGGCGCATCTGGAGCGGTCCGAGGCCGCGCTCGCCGAGGCGCTCGGCGGAAACCTGGACGCACGGCTCGCGGCCGGGCAGATCATCGCCGTCCAGCGGATTCTCGCGCTGGAGAACTGGCGGCGGATCGCCGATGGGGAGGCGGTGGAAGCGGTGAAGGCGGAGGCGGTGGCCGCGGCGGGGCGGGCGTTCGACGGGCTGGAGGGCGGGGTGGGCGGGCTTCTCGGGCGACACTAGTTGAGACTCGGTTAAAAATGTAACTCGGTTTCGTTTTTTTGGGTACGCTGAGTCCATGACGGCATCCGACCTCGACCCCGCCCTCTATCCCGATGATCCCGATCCCTGTCCCTGTCCCGAGCCCGCCCGCCTCGCCCTGCTCCAGGAGCGTGCCCATCACGAGCTGTGCCGGGCGGCCCTCGCCGCCATGGTCGACGGGGCCGATGAGCAGGTGGTCATCGGGGCCGACGCCGCCGCCTCCGGGGCCGACGCCGAGGTGCTCGGGTATCAGCTGCGCAGCCGTGCCAAGGAGCTGCGGGAGCTGCCCGAGGGGCCGTTGTTCTTCGGGCGGCTGGACTTCCGCGCCGCCGACGGCGACCGTCCCGCGCTGCACATCGGGCGGCTCCGGATCAGCGAGCGGCCCGCCGACCCGCCCCTCGTCGTCGACTGGCGGGCACCTGTCTCCCGCGCCTTCTACCAGGCCGGTCCCGCCGACCCGCAGGGCGTCGCCGTGCGCCGCCGGTTCGGCTGGGCACCCGGCAGCCGGGGGGACTCCGCCGATCTGACCTCGCTGGAGGACGAGCCGCTGGAGGGCGGGGCGGGAGCCGGGGACGGGACCGGGGCCGGGGACGGGCCAGGGACCGGGGTCGGGCCAGGGACCGGGGTCGGGGTCGGTCGGCCCAGTGCGCTGGTCGCCCGGGAGATCGAGCGGCCCCGCGTCGGGCCCATGCGCGACATCGCCGCCACCATCCAGCCCGACCAGGACGATCTCGTACGGGGCGATCTCGCCCTCTCGGTCTGCGTGCAGGGTGCCCCGGGCACCGGGAAGACCGCCGTAGGGCTGCACCGTGCCGCCTATCTCCTCTACACCCACTCACAGCGCATCCGGCGCGGCGGGCTCCTGATCCTCGGCCCCAACCGCACCTTCCTGCGCTACATCGCGGCCGTGCTGCCCGCCCTCGGCGAGACCGGCGTCCGGCAGTCCACCCTCCAGGAGGCCCTCCGGGAGGAACTGGCGATCCCCGCTCTCCCCGCTCTCCCCGACAGGGGCGCCGACCCCGACCCGCCCCGCGCCGCCCTCCTCAAGCACGACGCCCGGATGGCCGAGGTGCTGCGCCGGGCGCTCTACGGGCGGGTCGACGCGCGGGGTGGCGGGGGCGAGGCGCTCACCGTGCCGGACGGGTCGTACCGGTGGCGGGTGGAGGGGGAGGAGGCCGCCTCCGTGGTCGCCGGGGTGCTGGCCGAGGACCCGCCGTACGAGATCGGGCGGGAGCGGGTGCGGACCCGGCTGCTGGAGCGGATCCGGATGCGCGCCGAGCGCCGGTCGGGGCCCCGGCCGCACAGCTGGGTGCGGAGGATCTCCCGGGCGCTCACCCCGTACCTGGACACCGTCTGGCCCCGGGTGCGGGCCGAGGAGGTGGTCGCCGGGCTGCTCGGCGACCCGGAGGCGCTGGCGCGGGCGGGGGACGGACTGCTGGACGCGGGGGAGCGCGCGGCCCTCGGCTGGGCCCGGCCGCCCCGGTCCTGGCGGTCGGCGCGCTGGTCGGCGGCCGATCTGGTGCTGCTGGACGAGGTCGCGGGCCTGATCGCCCACCCGGAGGGATACGGCCATGTCGTCGTCGACGAGGCGCAGGACCTCTCCCCGATGGAGTGCCGGGCCATCGCCCGCCGGGCCCGGTTCGGCTCCCTGACCGTGCTCGGCGATCTCGCCCAGGGCACCACCCCGTGGGCCGCCCGCTCCTGGGCCGCCAGCCTGCGCCACCTCGGCCGGCCGGACGCCGGTGTGGTGGCGCTGACCACGGGTTTCCGGGTCCCCGAGGCGGTCGTCGGGCTCGCCAACCGGCTGCTCGCGCGGCTCGACGTCGATGTCCCGGCCGGGCGCTCGCTGCGCACCGACGGCGAACTGCGGCTGCGCCGGGCGGCGACGGCCGGGGAGGTGCCGGGGCTGGTGCTGACGGCCGTCCGGGAGGCGCTGGAGCGGGAGGGGTCGGTGGGGGTGGTGGCCGCGGACGGGGATGTGGGGTGGGTGCGGGAGGCACTGACCGGGGGCGGGGTCGAGGTCGCGGGGGACGGGGACGGGGACGGGGAGGGGGAGGCGGGGGCGCGGGTGGCGGTGGTGCCGGCGAGCGTGGTGAAGGGGCTGGAGTACGACCATGTCGTCGCCGTCGAGCCCGCGTCGATCGCGGCGGCGGAGGAGCGCGGGCTGCACCGGCTGTATGTGGTGCTCACCCGGGCGGTGTCCCGGCTGGATGTGGTGCACGGGAGACCGCTGCCGTTCTGAGGCGCGGGGCGCCCGCGGCGGCGCGGGACGGGAGGCCGCTGCCCTGCTGAGGCACCGACCTCCCGTGCACCATTGCCCTACGGGGCGGACGCGCGGGTCAGCCCAGCAGGGGGAGCAACTGCTCCTCCTCGTAGGCCAGATGGGCCTCCAGCTCCGCCGACAGCCGCTCGACCTCGGCGCGGACGCTCAGGCTCGGGCCTCCGCCCGTGCCGCTCTCGCCCGTGCCGCCCTCCCCCGTCAGTACCGCGCTCAGCCGGTCCACCAGTTCCGCGATCCGTTCGTGCTCCTCGCGCAGCCGCGCCAGCGCCGGGGCCGCCTCGGGATGGCGGTCGGCGAGGTAGGGGAAGAGGGCGAGGTCCTCGCCGGTGTGGTGGTTGTGCAGGCCGTGGCAGAAGGTGAGGCAGTTGACGCGGAGCTGGGCACCCAGCGTCGTACCGGAGGTGTCGTCGGCCTCCGCCAGTTCCTTGCGGAGAAGGGAGAGTTCGTGGCGGAAGGCGTCGTGCACGACCTTGATCGCCTCGCCCGGCGAGGAGGCGTTGATCTGCGGCGGCCCCTGCGGCGGGACCTCCTGGAGGGCGACCACCGGGATCAGCCGGTCCGTCTTGCGCTGGTACTCGGCCCAGCCCTCGTCGCTCTCCACGGCCCGCGCCCAGGCCCGCTCCCGCTCCTCGCCGGTCAGGACGGCCGCGTCGGCCTCATAGGTGAAGGCCCCGCTCTCGATGGTCACCCGGGGATGGGCGACCAGATTGTGGTACCAGGCCGGGTTCCGGGGGGCGCCCCCGGCGCTGGCGATGACCAGGATCCGGCCGTCGCCGTCGGCGAGATAGCCGACGGGTGTGGTGTGCGGGGTGCCGCTGCGGGCCCCGGTGGTGGTGAGCAGGATCAGCCGGGCGTTCTCGAAGTAGCCCCCGACGCGGCCGTGGTGGGCGCGGAACTCGTCGATGACCTGCTGATTGAAATCGATGACCGGCTCATCGAGACCGCTGACCTGCTCATTGAGGTCGATGGCCTGCTCATCGCGATCGCTGACCAGCTCATTGACGTCGATGACCGGCTCATCGAGATCGATGGTCGGCTCATGGGTGTCGTTGGACATGCTGGGGTGTGGTCTCCTTCTCCTCTGTTTCCCCGGACGCTCACGGCGGATGTCGTCCCGCCGTACGACGGTGGAGGTGAAGAGAGGAAACGGCGGGCCCCTGGCCCGCGCCCGCCTCACTCAGAGGCCGGGCACCCAACTCTCTCGTGGCACAAGGCCGACCCGGCAGTCATACGAATGACGCTAGCGGTCCAGGCCCGGGTACGGCAACGTGGTTTCCGTGCGCCCACTGCTGTTCCTCGACGTCGACGGCACCCTGCTGCCGTTCGGGGGGCCGGGACCGTATCCGGTGTACGAGTCCGGGGGTACGGACCCGGCCGCGCATCCGCTGCTCACCCGGATCGACCCCGCCCTCGGTCACCGGCTGCGGGCGCTGGACTGCGTCCTGGTGTGGGCCACGACCTGGCTGGACGACGCCAACGAGGTGATCTCCCCCTGGCTGGGCCTGCCCCCGCTGCCCCTCCTGGACTGGCCGGAGGGGGAGGAGGAGAGGGAAGGGGAGGAGGCCGAGGCGGGGTCCGGTGGGGGTGTGCACTGGAAGACCCGGCCGCTGGTCGCCCACGCGGCGGGCCGCGCCTTCGTCTGGCTCGACGACGAGATCACCGCCGCCGACCGCGCCTGGGTCCGCGCCCACCACCCCGGCCCGGCCCTGCTGCACCGGGTGGACCACCGGCGGGCGCTGACGGAGTCCGACTTCACCGCCGTACGGGAGTGGCTGGACGGGGGCGGGTGAGGGGAGTGGCCACCGGCCACCGCGGACCGGTGGCTGTTTCGCTATACCGCTGTATCCCCCTCGGTTGTCTCCCCCTCGGGGCGGGGGTCCGCCGCCTGCCGGGCCGTGCGCTCCAGCCGGTCCCGGTACTCGGCCCACCAGGTCTCGTCGCCGTCGGTCATGCTGCCGTTGGACTCGGCCATGCCGACCTTGCCGTCGAGGAGTTCGCGCAGGATGTCGGCCTGGCCGGCGTGGCGGTCGGTGTCGGCGATCACCCGGACCGCGGCATGGTGCAAGGTGAGCCGCGCCTTGTCGGCGGGCCACCACGGCACGGTGCCGACGGTGTCCAGCGGCAGCGCGTCGAGCGTGGCATCGGCATGCCCCCAGGCCCGCCGGTACAGCCCCACGATGTCCTCGCGCGACTCATCGGCGGTGGCCCACATGTCGCCGTTGGTGGTGCCCGCGTCCAGCAGCCAGGGCAGATCCTCGCCGTGCGGGCGGCCGAAGGTGTCGCAGAGGTAGCCGAGTTCCACCCCGGCCAGATGCTTCACCAGCCCCAGCAGATTGGTGCCGGTCGGGGTGAGGGGCCGCCGCACGTCGTACTCGCAGAGCCCGTCGAGCTTCCAGAGCACGGCCTCGCGGGCGGACTGGAGATAGCGGTGGAGGTCGTCGCGGGGCGTGGTGGTGGTCGTCGTCATGGGGCCATCCTTGCCCCCGAGGCGACCGGGGCATAAGGGGTGCCGGGGCGTCAGAGGTGCGCCCCGGGTGCCCCGCGTGCGTGGCTACCGGCCGAGCGTGGTGGCGAGGGTCTCGTCCACGGTGGCGGCCAGCTTGGTGTCGTCGGTCTCGGTCCAGACATGGGCGACATGGCCGTCGGGGCGGATCAGCGCGGCGCGGACGTCGGACCACGCCTGCCGGTCGCCGATGGTCGCGCCGCCGTGCACCCGGACCCGCTCCTGGGCGCGTCCGGCGAGGGCGCCGCCGTCGGTGAGGTCGACGAGGAGATACGCGTCGGGGCGGATCAGCCCGAACAGGGTGTCGCCGCCGCCGAAGGCGAGGTCGGGGGCGCGGCTGCCGATGACCGGGTGGGCGTCGGCGTCGGGGTCGCCGTAGTGGACGCCGAGGGCGGTGAGCCGCAGGGCCAGCTGCTCGGCCAGCTCCGGTACGGAGCGGATCAGCGAGCTGAACAGGGAGCGGGCGGCGAGGCCCTGCGGGGTGAAACTGGTCAGCAGATGGGTCTGGGCGCTGCTGTGCTCTTCGAGCTGGGCGCCGACCGGGTGGCGCTCGGCGTGGTAGGTGTCGAGGAGGTCGGCGGGGGCCCAGCCGCCGAGGACGGCGGCGAGTTTCCAGCCGAGGTTGTGGGCGTCCTGGATGCCGACGTTCATACCGACGCCGCCGGTGGGGAAGTGCTGGTGGGCGGCGTCACCGGCGAGCAGGACGCGTCCGCGCCGGTACTCGGTGGCGAGGCGGGTGGTGTTGCCGAAGCGGGAGAGCCAGGAGGGGTCGCGCATCCCGAAGTCCTCGCCGGTGATGGCGATGGCCTTGGCCCGCATCTCCTCCATGGTGAGATCGCCGGGCCACTCGGTGGTCAGTCCGTCGGGACAGGTGCCGACGACCCGCCAGCGGTTGCCGGGCAGCGGGGCGATCATCAGACCGCCCTCGCCGTTGAACCGGTTGAAACCGAGGGGCGGGGCGTTGTCGAGGGCGACATCGCCCATCCAGCCGAGGACGGTGGAGGGGGTGCCGGGGAAGTCGATACCGGCGGCTTCCCGGACGGTGCTGCGGGTTCCGTCGCACCCGGCGAGGTAGGCGGCGTCGAGCGTGTAGGCGCCGTCGGGCCCTTCCACCCGTACGGTCACGGACTCCTCGTGCTCCTCGAACCCGGTGACCCGGTGCCCGCGCCGGATGTCGGCGCCGAGCCGGAGGGCGTACTGCTCGATGAGCTCCTCGGAACGGGCCTGGGGGAGCGCGAGGGTGAACGGGTACGGGGTGTCCAGCGACCGGAAGTCGAGCCGGCTGGCGAGGTTGGCGAAGTGCCCGCTGGGGATGTGCACGCCCTCGTCGAGGAACGTCCGGTGCACCCCGCGGGAGGCGAGCACCTCGATGGTGCGGGGGTGGATGGTGAGCGCCTTGGAGTGCCCGTCGATCTCGGTGCGCTGCTCGACGACGGTGACGGCGACGCCGTTCGACCGCAGCTCGGTGGCGAGCCAGAGCCCGACGGGGCCGCCTCCGGCGATGACGACATGCTGCTCGGTCATGCGCGTGCCCTTTCTCTCCCGACCGGATCTTTCTCTTGGTCGGCGACCATATTTATTCTCCGCAGTAAACTGGGTCACTGACCAAGAATCAAGATGGGGGGAGGGTGGATTTGAGGGGCGGGGGCGATGAAGCCGAGCTGAGGGATGGGTGACGGTTGGGCCAGGGGGGCTGGCGTTCAGCCGGAGGGGGCCGGATGATGATCCCCTGGTGCCCCGACCCCCCATCCCCTGATCTCCATCTCCCGATCTCCATCCCCTGATCCCCTGACCCGCCCTCGCTCGTCCGGAGGCGACATGTCCCCGCGTATGCGGCTGGCCGCGATCACGCTCGACTGCCCTGATCCGCCGGCTCTGGCGGCGTTCTACCAGCGGATCACCGGGCTGGAGCCGCACCCGAAGTCCGATGCCGAGTTCGCGGGACTCCATGGTGAGCACGGGCTCGTCATCGGCTTCCAGCGGGTCGCGGACTACCGGGCACCGAGCTGGCCCGACCAGACCGTCCCCCAGCAGCTCCATCTCTGCTTCGACGTCCACGAGGACCTGGACGCGGCCGAGGCCCGGCTGCTGGAGCTGGGCGCGGGCAGGCCGGACCACCAGCCGCACGGCGACCGGGCGCGGGTCCTCACCGATCCGGCCGGACACCCTTTCTGCATCGTCCGGCGCTGACCGACGCCCCGGTGCCCCGGCGGATGGTTGAGGCCCCCGCTCCTCCTCAGGCCCGGCGTACCGCCATCAGCAGGCCGCTCGACCAGGTCAGCCGGACGCGGCGGAAGTCCTCGCGGGCGTTCAGCTCGGCCAGTAGGCGCCGGACGGAGGTGTCATGGCCCTCCCGCCAGCCGGGCCGGGGGGTGAGGTCGTCGATCAGATAGGTCCCGCCGGGAGCCACGAGGTCCAGGGCCCGGTCGAGGTGGGTGAACTTGCCCGGCCAGGTGTCCGCGAAGACCAGGTCGAAGGGGGGCCCGTCGAAGTCCTCCAGCCAGGCGCCCGCGTCGCCGGAGGCGAAGGTCACTCGCGGGTCGGCGCCGAGTTCGTTCCGGGCGATGGCCTGGACCGTGGGGTCGCGTTCGACGGTGGTGAGGCGGGCGGCGGCGTCCATCCCGGCCAGGAGCCAGGCGGTGCCCTCGCCGACGCCGGTGCCGAGTTCGAGGATCCGGCCCGCGGGCCGTGCGGCGGACAGCGCCGCCAGCAGGCTTCCCGTGCGGTCCTCGCAGGACATCGTGAAGCCCGCGTCCCGTGCCTTGGCCCGCAGCGCGGGCAGGGCGGCCGGGAGACGGTCCGGGGTGTCGTCCATCCGCCGATGATGGGCGGCCGGGCCGGCGCGGACAAGGTCGTCCCCCGTTGCCTTTTCCGCCGCCTTTTCGTTGCCGCCGCGCGGAGGACGTTCAACGCGCGGTGGCGTCGGTGAGGATTGCCTGAAGCCGTGCCATGCACTCGGCGACGAAGGCGGGGTAGGTGTGCCAGTAGTACGAGAGCCCGCTGGCGCCGACCGCGATCGCCCAGGCGCGGGCGCGGGCCCAGGTCACATCGTCGAGGTCCGAGGCGTCCCAGTAGGCCCGCCGTGCTTGTGGCGGCAGGTCCCAGAGTGTGGAGTGCTCGGCGTCGGGAAGACCGACCGAGAGCCCTCCGAAGTCAATGACCGCGTGGAGTCTGCCGTCCCGGACCAGGAGGTTGGTCGGCTTGAGGTCGCCGTGGAGCCATACGTGAGGTCCGGCGGACTCGGGCATGGCGAGCGCAGCTCGCCACAACTGTTCCAGGGTGTCGACGTCCAGCTCAGAACCCACGATGGTCCGGCAGTCGTCGAGACACCTACTGATCCATTGGTCGCACGGCCCCAGGCTGCCTCCGCGGTACCAGCTGAGGCCATCCGCGCGAGTCGCTCCCATGAGGTCGATGCGGTGCAGCTCCCCCACGACCGCTGCCAGGTCGGTTCCGAAGGTGGGCCAGTCCTGAACGGTGTCGGGGCCGGCCACGTCACCGCCGATCCAGCGGTAGACCGACCAGACCACGGGGAAGGCGTCGGTGGGCGTCCCGGCGTGGACGGGCTCGGGAATCGGACAGGAGAGGAAGGGCGCCAGGCGAGGAAGCCATTCCTGTTCCTTCCGCACGGAATTTCCGTTGTCGGCGGTTCGTGGAAGTCGTACAAGCAGCTCATCGCCCAGTCGATACATGGTGTTGTCCGTGCCCGCGCCCGCGGGCGACAGCGGCAGGGCAGCCCACTCCGGGCGCTGTGCTCTCAGCAGAGATCGGATCAGCGCCTCGTCGACCGGGATCTCCTTCTCGTGAAGCGTCACGTCGGAAGTCTCATCGGTGGAGGGGACGGGAAGCCAGTGACTTTTCGTCGGCTCGTCGCGTATCGACATCTACCGTGCTCAGGCTCACCTGTGACTCGCAGCGATAACTGTCACCGGGCGGGGGATCTGACCTGGTGGCTTTGTTGGTCAGTTACGAGAGCGCCTGTCGCTCAGCATGGAGAGCGCCCGTTTCCACGGGAGAGTGATGTCCCCGAGTTTTGAGAGCGCCTGGGTGCTGGCATGGTTGTGCTATACGCAACGAGGGGGCCCGGGTGTTGCCGAAGTCCAAGGTCGATCTGTGCGCGGCGATCCGTCGTGATGCGAAGGCGGGTCTGTCGAGCCGTGCTCTTCAGCGGAAGTACGGTGTCGGGTTCCTGACCGTGCAGAAGGCGTTGACGTCGGCCTGGCCGGAGCGGCGGAAGAAACTTCCGCCGCGGCCGTCGCGGCTGGATCCGTACGAGCCGTTGATCGACGAGATGCTGCGGGCCGACCTGGACGCCCCGCGCAAGCAGCGGCACACGGTGAAGCGGATCTTCGAGCGGTTGCTGGACGAGCACGGTGCGATCGAACCCGGCACCGACTGCTACCGCCTCGCCAGCACCCGAGCCCAAGCGGGACGAGGAGCCGTCTGAGCGCAGTCCGCCTGCTCTATCGAAGTGGCCCGCACTCATCGACGAGCACGGTCGGCTCCGACAGGAAGACTTCGCGGTCGACGGGACCATACGCGATGTTGAACGTGTCGAGCCAGTACGACCACCCTCGGATTCCCAGGGCGCTGGTGAACCGGTAGTTCAACTGCCAGCGGACCCACTGCCCGGGAAGCAGTCGAACTGCCGGCGGCCTGCGCGCCCGAGGAGGCAAGCCGAAGAGCGGCTCCACCCGAGCCAGCACTCGGAGCCGATCACCTTCGTCCCTCAGGCTGACACCGATCTCGCGAAGGCTCTTCTGGCTCGAACGCAGCTCGAAGCCGTCACGCTCGGACATCTGGATGAAGTGGGCAAACCCAGGGGGCAGCTGAGGCAACGAGAAGCCGACCGGCACCGCGTTCCTGCGGGCAGCGGCCTCCCCGCCCCGAGACTGCTTCGTCCAGGACGACATGATCCACTGCACCGTGATGTCCACTGCGCCTGCCCTTCACCGAGAGCCTACGGTCAACATTTACTTGACGTCACTCAGATTCCGACGCAACTGCCTGCTGCCAGTTCTCGGCAACATTCCAGAGAGTCAGAGACCCAGGCCGCTCTCCGAAACCGCCTACAAACGCTCTCCGGTCTCAGGCTCTGGCTCAGGTTTTGTGGAGTTTCACGTTGAGTGGCGGTTGTGCGGTCTGGGTGGTCTTGAGGAGTTGCCCGAAAATGATCATTCCTTGGCCGGGTGTGGCTGAAGTTCAGGGCTGTGGAAGAGATCTTGCTCCCGCTGGAGGAGATGCTGTTTCCGGCGTCGGCTGATGTCGCGGTGTTGTCGCTGGATGTGGAGAACGGTGTGGTGCGGGTGGGCGTCCGGTCCACGGCGGCGGGAGCCGTGTGTCCTGGCTGTGGGGAGCGTTCGAATCGTGTGCACGGCTCCTACCAGCGGTTTCCCGCTGATGTGCCGAGTGCCGGCAGGAGGGTGCTGCTCTGCTTGCGTGTCCGTCGGTTCACCTGCGGCAACCGCGTGTGCGAACGGCGGACCTTCGTTGAGCAGATACCCGGGCTGACCCGGCGTCACGGTCAGCGGACCGAACGGCTGCGCTCCACGCTGGCTGCCGTCGGGCTCGCCCTGGCCGGCCGGGCCAGTGCGCGGTTGGCCCATGTCTTCGGGGTTCCCGTCAGCCGCAGCACGGTCCTGCGCCTCGTGGAGGCTCTGCCGGACCCCCGAAGACCGGCCCCACGCGTGGTCGGTGTGGACGAGTACGCCCTGCGCAAGGGGCGAATCTACGGAACCGTGCTGGTCGACGTCGAGACACGACGGCCGGTGGACCTGCTGCCGGACCGGGAGGCCGACACCCTCGCGGCCTGGCTGGCCCAGCGTCCCGGGATCGAACTGATCTGCCGTGACCGCGCCAACTTCTACGCCGAAGGATCCAGCCGCGGCGCCCCGCAAGCCGTCCAGGTTGCCGACCGCTGGCACCTGTGGCACAACCTCGCGGAGGCCGCCGAGAAGAGCGTCTTCCGTCACCGCGGCTGTATGCGGGCGGCGCTCACCGCGCAACCGCCGGAGAACCACCCCGACGAGACGGCGACAAAGACCCCGGAGTCGTCCTCGCCCTGGCGCACGGGCCACCGGTTCGCCGACCGTACCCGGGCGAGACACGCTGCTGTCCACGCTCTCCTTGTCGCCGGACACAGCAAACGTTCCATCGCCCGGCAACTGGGCATGGGCGGCGGCACCGTGATCCGCTCTTCCCGGGCCGCCACCCCGGAGGAACCGTTCACCGGCCAGTGGCAGAACCGCCGCAGCAGACTCGCCCCCTACAAGCCCTACCTGCACCAGCGTTGGGAGGAGGGCCACACCAACGCCTGGGCACTGTGGGAAGAGACCAGGAAACAGGGATACCCGGACGGATACGCATCCGTGCGCGACTACATCGGCACGCTACGGGTCACACCTCAGCCCGTCGGCCCGCGCCCCCCGACGGCCCGCACCGTCACCGGCTGGATCCTCACCCGCCCCGATTCGCTTCCCGAACACGAACACCTCCAGCTCAAGGCCGTACTGGCCCACTGCCCCGAACTCGATGCCCTGGCCGGACACGTCCGCGCCTTCGCCCACATGCTCACCCACCTCGAAGGCGAACAGCTTCCTCAGTGGATCGACGCCGCCGGCAGCACCGACCTGCCCAACCTCCAGCGGTTCGCCAAGGGCCTCCAACGAGACCTCGACGCAGCCATCGCCGGACTGACCCCTGCCATGGAACTCCGGCGTCGTCGAAGGACACGTCAACCGCATCAAGATGCTAAAACGCCAGATGTTCGGCCGAGCAGGCTTCCCACTTCTCCGGAAACGAGTCCTTCTCTCGTGACAGTCAGTCACGAGACCACAGCCCTGAGCCAGAGCCCGGTCTCACCTACGCAGCCACAGCTACCGATCGACGTCGACGGGCACTCCACGCACTTGCAGCCGGGCCTTCAGGAACTCCATCTCCGACAACGTCCCCACCAGACCATCGTGGCTCAGTTCCCCGACCAGTTCACGAGCCCGCGACAACGAGGCTGCTGCGACCTCCCGAAAGACCTTCAAAGCTGGGACGAGACTGGGAACCGAACCGACCAGCCGCAGTCTGACGGACCCATGCGCCGCTAGGAGAGCCACCCGAACATCATCAGGTGCTGGTCCCGGACCAGCGTGTTCGCACAGATACGTGCCACAGGACCCGCAAGAGAACTCCGAATCCCACCACAACTCATCGCGAAGGATGAACTGGTTCACCTGCCGCACCGCCATGCCGCCGCACTCACAAGGCGATGCGATCTTCGCGGTCTGACCAGTCACCCGGGCTCACCGACGTTCCACTCCTGAGGCAGATCCTCGCCGCAGAAGACGCATACGAAGTCCTCCTCTCGCACGATGTTGAGCTCCCGGCAGGAGTGGCATCGGCGAAAGACGACCTCGTGCGTGAATCCGGGCGGTCGATGGATCCCGATCCGATCCAGAGCCTTGGCCACGGCGGGCCATGAGCTGATGTCCGGGCAGTAGCCGGTCGACTGGTTGCTGACCTCCTCGACCACCCACCACCCGGACTCCTCGCGGAAGCTCATCTCACCGGCGCTCAGAACCTCTCCGCCGCCGGCACACACCACGTGCTCACTGCGACGCGGAGCCAGTCGCAGCACCCCGTCGCCATCGACGACGAACGTGAACGGCTCGGCCAACTCGTCCAGGGTCAGCGCCGAGACCCACTCGCCGAAGTCTGCCGCCGAGTGGATGCTCCGACCCTCACCACCCGCCCGGACGAACTCCTTCAGCTCAGCTGGACCCACATACCGATACCTCTGCCCCCGTGTCTCCACGCACACCAACCTAGTGGCTCACACAGCCAGGGCCTGGGGGATTACCGTTCGGCGACTACGGGCGACTGGTGACAGAAACCCCTGCGAAGTGACAGTTATCGCTGCGAGTCACACTCACCCCCCCCACGACACCCCGCACACTTTTGCAAGCGCCTGCTTGCAATAGTTAGCGGAGGTGAGGCACAGTGAAGTCATGGCATCGCTCAACGTCGGGAATCTCGGTGAGTATCTGCGCGAGCAGCGGCGTAGCGCGCAGCTGTCGTTGCGGCAGCTCGCCGAGGCCGCCGGGGTGTCGAATCCGTATCTGAGCCAGATCGAGCGCGGGCTGCGCAAGCCGAGCGCGGAGGTGTTGCAGCAGGTCGCCAAGGCGCTGCGGATCTCCGCCGAGACGCTGTACGTGCGGGCCGGGATCCTGGACGCCGAGCGCGACCCGGCCGAGGTCGAGACCCGCGCCGCCATCCTCGCCGACCCCACGCTCGACGAGCGGCAGAAGCAGGTGCTGCTCCAGGTGTACGAGTCCTTCCGCAAGGAGAACGGATTCGGCGCCGCCGAGGCGGGAGCCCCCGCCGAGGCCGAAGCCGGGGTCGACGCCGGGGCCGGAGCCCAGGCTCATGGCGATGGCGACGGTGGCGGTGACGATCTCACGCGCGATGCCGGCCCGCAGCGGAGTTCCGGATGAACCGGACCAGGGAAACTCCGGAGTCCGCCGCGGACCACCACCGACCCTCAGCCGAATCCGAATCCGCATCTGAATCCGTATCCGCATCTGAATCCGCAGCCGAATCCGGGAGGACCCTCACCATGGCCATCAGCGACGACCTGCGCAAGACCTTCAGCGACCCGACCCCCTTCTACTTCGCCGCCGGTACCGCCGACCTCGCCTACCAGCAGGCCAAGAAGGTGCCCGCGCTGGTCGAGCAGTTGCGGTCCGAGGCACCGGCCCGTTTCGAGGCCGTGCGCAACACGGACACCAAGGCTGTCCAGGAGAAGGCGGGCGCCCGCGCCAAGGAGGCCGGAGCCCGGGTCAAGGAGACCCAGGAGAACGTCCAGACCAAGGTCAACGAGTTCATCAACAGCCTCGACGGCGACCTCAAGAAGCTCGGCACCACCCTCGACGCCGATCTGAAGAAGCTCGGCGAGAGCGCCCAGGACCTCGCCCTGCGCGGTGTCGGCGTCGCCGCCGAGTACGTCGTCAAGGCGCGCGAGACCTATGAGCGGGTCGCCGAGCACGGTGAGCAGACGGTGAAGACCTGGCGCGGCGAGGCCGCCGAGGAGATCGAGGAGATCGCCGTCGCCGTCGAGCCGGTCGGCGAGCCGAAGGCCACGCCGGTCGCCGAGCCGCCCGTCACCGACTCCGCTGAGTCCGCCGAGTCCGCCGAGGGCGGGTCCGCCAAGTCCCCCAAGGCCGCCGCCGTCAAGAAGGCTCCCGCCAAGAAGGCCCCGGCCGCGCGCCGGACGACCGCGAAGAAGACCACGCCGCCCGCCAAGTGAGAGGCGTGGTTCCGGGGCGGGCCGGGCACTTACCGGGTGCCCGGTCCGTTGATCCGGGTGGCGCCGACACCGTTGGGGGTACGGTGACGGGGTAACGGTGACGGGGTAGAGACGACGATCCGATTCGGGTGGTGGACGTAGTGCTGATGCAGGGCTTCACCGGTTTCCTGTGGCTGCTGAACCTGGGATTGACCGTGTTCAGCGCCTTCGCGCTGGTCGACGCCGCCATTCGCCGCGAGGACGCCTATCGTGCGGCGGACAAGAAGACCAAGCCGTTCTGGCTGATCATCCTGGCGCTCGCCCTCGTGGTGAACCTGATCTTCGGCATCCTGTCCTTCCTGCCGATCATCGGCCTCATCGCGACGATCGTCTACATGGTCGACGTCCGGCCCGCCCTGCGCGCCCTCCCGGGCGGCGGTCGCCCCAACCGGGGCTCCAGCAGCGACGGCCCTTACGGCCCGTACAACGGCGGCAGGTAGAGACACTCTCGGGGTGTTCGGGGTGCCCGGGGCGCTTGGGGCCCCGGGGTCGCGGCTCCGGCGGGCAGTCGGTCCGCGCACCGCCCCGCCTCGCACCACACCGCCCCGCACCGCCCTATGGCAGGCGGAGCCCCCCGCCCCCTACCGCTCCAGCAACACCACAGCCACGTCATCCGTCAGCTCGCCCCCATTGAGCTGCCGCACCTCCTGCACGGCCGCCCGCAGCAGGGCCTCCCCGCGCAGCCCCTCCGCCAGCTGTCGGCGGACCATCTCGACCATGCCCTCCTGGCCCAGCCGCTCCCGGCCACCGCCGATCCGGCCCTCGATCAGCCCGTCCGTGTAGAGCATCAGGCTCCACTCCGGCCCCAGCTCCACCTGCATCCGCGGCCACCTCGCCCCGGGCAGCAGCCCCAGCGCCGGGCCGTTGTTGTCGTACGGCAGCAGCCTCGCCGGGCGGCCCGCGCGGGCGATCAGCGGGGCCGGGTGCCCGGCCAGGCACAGCCCGGCCCGGCGGCCGTCCGGTGCGATGTCGACCGTGCACAGCGTCGCGAAGATCTCGTCGTCGTCGCGCTCGTGCTCCAGGACCTGCTGGAGCGTGCTCAGCAGTTCGTCCCCGCACAGCCCGGCGAAGGTCAGCGCCCGCCAGGCGATCCGCAGCTCCACGCCGAGGGCCGCCTCGTCCGGCCCATGGCCGCAGACATCGCCGATCATGGCGTGCACCGTGCCGTCGGGCGTGCGCACGATGTCGTAGAAGTCGCCGCCCAGCAGCGCGCGGGAGCGCCCGGGGCGGTAGCGGGCCGCGAACCGCAGCGAGGAGCCCTCCAGCAGCGGCGTCGGCAGCAGCCCGCGTTCCAGGCGGGCGTTCTCCTGGGCCCGCAGCCGTCCCTCGGCGAGCCGTCGCTCGGCGGTGTCGGAACGTTTCCGCTCGACGGCGTACCGGATCGCCCGGTTCAGCAGGCGGCCGTCCAGTTCGTCGCGGAAGAGATAGTCCTGCGCGCCCACCCGTACCGCCTCGGTGCCGCGCTCGGCGTCGCCGGACGCGGTGAGCGCGAGCACGGCGTGGCGGGGCGCCAGTTCCAGGACGTCCCGCAGCACGGCCAGCTCGTCACCCCGGCCGCCGCCTTCCTGGCCAGGAAGGGAGGACGTGGCCGCGCCCGAGCCGCCGGAGGCGGGCAGCGCCAGGTCCAGCAGAATGCACTGCACATCGTGAGTGAGCAGCCGCGCGGCCTCGGTGAGATTCCGGGCCGTACGGATCCGGATCGGCTGTCCGGAGGAGTCGAGCATCTCCGGCACGATCGCCGAACCGCCCGGGTCGTCCTCGATCAGCAGCAGCGTGAGGGCTCCAGCGGCGCCGGGGTCTTTGACGGGACCGCCGCTCGCCGGACCGCCGCTCAGCAGGTCGCCGATCACCCGACCCCCGCTCGCCGGATCGCCGTCCACCGGGCCTCCGATCGCCGGATCACCGCTCACCGGGCCGAGCGGGCCGACCGGGTCCACCGTCGCCCCCTCGGGCGCGGCGCCCATGACGGACCCCATGACCGCCCCCGGGACGGAGCACGTGGGCGCTGGCGCGGACGCGGGCGCGGACGCTGACGCAGGCGTGGCGTTCGCCTGACCACTCTCCACAGCCGGGACGGCTCTCTGCCGCGGTACGGGTACGGGCATGGTCCTGGGTTCCTTCCCTCCCCCCGAGGGCACGGCGGACCGAGGGTGCTCGGTCCACCGACGGGGACCATAGCGGGTGGTGGCGCCCGATTGGAATGGTGTGAGGCACGTCGCTCGGCACGGGGCCGCTGTCATATGCCGCGATCCCTACCGCAGTTGGGCAGGGCGCCCACCTGCACGGAATGACGAAGGTCACGTCCGGCGGGGGTTTGGCCCGGACCGGGCGTGCGCCCGGTCACACGGCACCGGTCATGACCGGCCACCGTACCCGTCCGTCCCCCCGCCCGGAAGGCTCATCCCCCAGGGCGCACAACCCCCAATATCGGCATGGAACCGGCACCGGCGATCGTCACCGTCCGCCCCGGACGCGGGGAGTGGACCATCGCCCCGTCGCCCACGTACATCGCCACATGGCTGGCGTCGGAGTTGTAGATGATGAGGTCGCCGGGGCGCATATCGGCGAGGTCGACGCGGGGGAGCTGCCGCCACTGCTCCTGCGAGGTGCGCGGGATGGGCGTACCGGCCGCGGCCCATGCCTCGGAGGTGAGCCCGGAGCAGTCGAAGGTGTCCGGGCCCTCGGCGCCCCATTCGTACGGCTTGCCCAGCTGGGCCTTGGCCCAGGTCACCGCCTGCTCGCCCGCGGCGCTCGCGCCGGCGGGCAGCTCGTCGAGTATCCCGGTGTCGACCCAGGCGGTCTGGGCGCGGGCGGCGGCCCGCCGCTCCAGCTCGGCCAGGCGCTCCTTCTCCTCCTTCGCCAGCCGCGATTCCAGCTTCTCGGCGGCGGAGATCTGCTTCTCGATCTCCTTTCTCGCCGTGTCCTCGGCCTTGCGGTTGGCCTCCAGCTCGTCCCAGCCCGCGGCGGCGTCCCTGGCGTACAGCTCCAGGTCGTCCTGGGTCTGCCGGAGTTCGGTGAGGGTCTTGTCGGTGGCCCGCTCGCCCTGGAGGATGCGCCCGGCGCCGTTCAGGAACTGGCGCGGGTCGTCGCTCAGCAGCAGCTGCGCCTCGGGCGGCAGCCCGCCCGTGCGGTACTGGGCGCGGGCCGCCGCGCCCGCCCGCTCCTTCAGCTCCGCCAGCTCCTCCTCGCCCTTCTCGATCCGCTCGGCCAGCGCCGCGATCTCCTCGGACTGCTGGTCGGCCAGCTCCTCCGCCGCGTTGTACGCGTCGGTGGCCACGGCCGCGTCGTGGTACAGCGTTTCGAGCCGTTCGCGGACGGTCTCCAGCTCGGCGTCGGTCGCCGGGGCGGCGTCCGCGACCGGGTCCGGGACGGTCACCGAGGCGGGCGGGCCGCTCGGGGACGGGTCGGGGGCGGGGGCGGCCAGCGCGCCCCCCGGTATGGCCAGCACGGTCGCCGCGCACACCGCGCAGACCACCATGACCGCCGCCGAGAGTCGCCCGCGCTTGCCCGGTGCCATACCCACCATGCCCCCCAACTGATGAACCGTCAGTAATCTGCGGCGCCCGAGGGATCGTGCCACGCCGCGGCACGAAACGACAGAGGCGGTAACTGCCTCCCCCGGTCACCGCGTCGTACGACGATCTCCCCGACTTTGTGACGAACGACTCAGTCAGATCGTTCCTCGTGGCCGACTCCGCCGGGGGAACGAGAGGGAAATCCGTTACGTCCGGGACCTCAACGGCCGCCATTGCCCCACTCCGCGCCTAGCCGCCCGGCGCCGACCGGCCTCCCCTCGCGCCTAGCCGCCCGGCGCCGACCCGCCTCACCCCGTGCCCAGCCGCCCGGCACCGACCCGTCCCACCCCGCGCTCATCGGCGCGGCGCCGACGCCCTCGCCGGGCCCATCCGTTCGGGCCCGACGCCCCTCGCCGTTCCTTTGTGCGCGGCCGAAGCCCTCCGCCGTGCCCAGGGGATGTCTGACGGATCTCCGCGGCGCCTACCTGCGTGGGCCGAGCCCTCCACCGTGCCTAGCCGCCCAACGCCCACGCCCTCCGCAGTACCTGCCTACGCAGGCCGGACGCTCCCGCCGTGCCCACCCGCCCCGCGACGGTGACGCCTTTCCCGCCCGCCCGACGCCGACGCCCTCCCCCCGTGCCTACCTACGCGGCCAGACACCCCCACCCCGCGCCTACCTCCACAACCCCAACGCGCCCCACCCCGCCCACCTCCACGGCCCCGACGCACCCACGCCCACCTACCCCCGCGGCGCCAACGCCCCCCACCCCACCGTCACTTCCCCCTGCCGCCACCGCCCCGGACGGTCCATCACCGGCCAGTCGGCGGCCAGTTCGCGTACCGCCCGTATCCACCGCTGGCGGGCCCCGTACGCGGCGTAGGGCGCGGCGGCGGACCAGGCGCGGTCGAAGTCCCGCAGGAAGGCGTGCACCGGCTCACCCGGCACATTGCGGTGGATCAGCGCCTTGGGGAGCCGCTCGGCGAGGTCGGAGGGGCGCTCCAGGGAGCCCAGCCGGGTCGCGAAGGTGACCGTCCGCGGCCCCTCGGGGCCCAGCGCGACCCAGACATGCCGGCGCCCGATCTCGTCGCAGGTGCCCTCCACCAGCAGCCCGCCCGGCGCGAGCCGCCCGCACAGCCGCTCCCAGACCCCCGCCACCTCCCCCTCCTCGTACTGCCGCAGCACATTCGCCGCGCGGATCAGCAGCGGGCGCGCGGGGAGCGGGATCTCGAAGCCGCCATGCCGGAAGGACAGGCCCTCGCGCGCGTAGGGCCGTGCCGCGGCGACCCGCTCCGGGTCGATCTCGATCCCGGTGACACGGACGCCGGGCGCGGCGGTGCGCAGCCGCTGGAGCAGTTCGACCGCCGTCCAGGGAGCCGCCCCGTAGCCCAGGTCGACGGCCATCGGGTCAGCCGCGCGGCGCAGCGCGGGGCCATGGGTCGCGGCGATCCAGCGGTCCATGCGGCGCAGCCGGTTGGGGTTGGTCGTACCGCGCGTCACCGTGCCCACGGGGCGGGAGGTCGTACGGGCGGTCATGGCTACGAGGGTAAGCGCCGCCTCGGCATCCTTGGTTCTCCCGGCACCCTTGGGACTCCCGGCGCCCAAGGCACTCCCGGCGACTCCGGTGACCCCGTCGCCCTCGGTGCTCCCGTCGCCCCCGGTGCTGCTCCCGGCCCGCCCGGCACCCTTGCGCACTCCCGGCGCCCCAGGCCCCGCATCACCCCCAGGCACCCCCATCACCCCCGAGCCCCCCATCACCCCAGGCAGCCCCCGCCCCCGAGCCCCCCCCGGGTCTCCCCCCGTCCCCCCGCCGGGTCCCCCCCATCCCCCCTCGAACGGTTGAGCGACCACCGGTAATGATTAGGTAAAAAAACCGCCGACCCAAACACCATGGAAATGGAGCACGGCCTTCCGGCGTTGCACCCCCGTGGAGGGCGCAGGCCGCCCTCCGAGGCATGCCCGCGGCAGGGAGGACGGCACGTGAGCCACTACGTCAGCAGGCTCGGTCGGCGCTCCCCGTCGACCGCCGCCCGACTGAGCGGCAGGCGCCTCGGCCATCGCCGCCCGCGCCGCGTCGCGATGCTCTCCGTGCACACCTCCCCCCTCCACCAGCCCGGCACCGGCGACGCCGGCGGCATGAACGTCTACATCGTGGAGCTGGCCCAGCGCCTCGCCGCGATCGACATCGAGGTCGAGATCTTCACCCGGGCGACCTCCGCCGCCCTCCCGCCCACCGTCGAACTCGCCCCCGGCGTCCTGGTCCGCCACATCGACGCCGGACCCTACGAGGGGCTGGCCAAGGAGGACCTCCCCGCCCAGCTCTGCGCCTTCACCCACGGGGTGATGCAGGCATGGGCCGGACACCGCCCCGGCCACTACGACCTCGTCCACTCCCACTACTGGCTCTCCGGCCATGTCGGCTGGCTCGCCGCCCAGCGCTGGGGCGTCCCCCTGGTGCACGCCATGCACACCATGGCCAAGGTCAAGAACGCCAACCTCGCCGACGGCGACACCCCCGAGCCCGCCGCCCGGGTCATCGGCGAGACCCAGATCGTCGCCGCCGCCGACCGGCTGATCGCCAACACCGCCGAGGAGGCCGACGAACTCGTCCACCACTACTGCGCCGACCCCGGCAAGGTCGCCGTCGTCCACCCCGGCGTCAACCTCGGCCGCTTCCACCCCGGTGCCGGACGCGCCGCCGCCCGCGCCCGGCTCGGCCTGCCCCAGGACGCGCTGATCCCGCTCTTCGCGGGCCGTATCCAGCCCCTCAAGGCGCCGGACGTACTGCTGCGCGCGGTCGCCGTCCTCCTCGACGAGCGCCCCGAACTCCGTTCCCGGATCGTCGTCCCGGTCGTCGGCGGGCCCAGCGGCAGCGGCCTCGCCAAGCCGGAGGGGCTGCACAAGCTGGCCGCGCGGCTGGGGATCGCCGATGTCGTACGGTTCCGGCCGCCGGTCGGGCAGGACCAGCTGGCCGACTGGTTCCGGGCCGCGTCCGTGCTGGTCATGCCGTCCTACAGCGAGTCGTTCGGGCTGGTCGCCATAGAGGCGCAGGCGGCGGGGACACCGGTGCTGGCCGCGGCGGTGGGCGGGCTGCCGGTGGCCGTGCGGGACGGCGAGACGGGGTTCCTGGTGCGGGGGCACGATCCGGCCGCGTACGCCCGGCTGCTGGGCCGGTTCGCCGACATCCCGGGGCTCGCCGACCGGATGGGCGCCGCCGCGGCCCGGCACGCCCGCTCCTTCGGCTGGGACGCGGCGGCAGCCGCCACCGCCGAGGTCTACACCGCCGCCGTACACGCCCACCGCCGCCGCCCCCGCACCCGCCCCGCCTGACGCCCCCCCGGTTAACCAGAAGGAACCACCCCCCTGACGTACGCTCCCCCCATGGCGGAAGCACAGGCGGAGGCGCAGCGGCGCGCGGCCCAGGTCATCGAGGGTGTGCTCGGTGACGACGACATCGAGTGGGAGAGCCCCGAGCCCGGCCACTACGTGGTCAAACTCCCCGGCACCCGCAAGCTGTCCACGACCGTCTCCCTGATCGTCGGCCGCCACTCCCTCTCCCTCAACGCCTTCGTCATCCGCCACCCGGACGAGAACGAGCCCGCGGTCCACCGCTGGCTGCTGGAGCGCAACCTCAAGCTCTACGGCGTGAGCTACGCCGTCGACCCGCTCGGCGACATCTATGTCACCGGCAGGCAGCCGCTCGCCGCGGTCACCCTGGAGAGCGTCGACCGGCTGCTCGGCCAGATCCTGGAGGCTGCCGACGGCGCCTTCAACACCCTGCTCGAACTGGGTTTCGCCACCGCCATCCGCAAGGAGTACGCCTGGCGGACCGAGCGCGGCGAGTCGACCCGCAATCTGGACGCGTTCATGCATCTGATCCAGCGCCCCTCGGACTGACCGAACCCGACCGCTGCGCACCCCCTACCCGGCCTCACCCTCCCGTGGCATGCTCACCATCGACGTGCATATGAACATAGTTCACATCCTTGAAGAGCTGACAGGCGACGGCGGCCGGGCGGCGGCCGTCAGGAGAAGGGCGGACGAGCATGGGCCACGCGCACGACGGCATCACCCGACGCACCCTGCTGGGCACGGCGATCACCGTCGCCGCGACGACCGCCCTCACCCCCCACCCCGCCACCGCCCTCGCGGCACCCGCACCCGCGCCCGGCACCCAGCCCACCACCCCACCCCCCACCTCACCCGCCACCCCCCAGATCCCGACCCCCCAGACCCAGAACCCGACCCCCCAACCCCCCACCCTCTGGCGCGAATTCACCCACACCCCCCACACCCACCCCCAGATCCCCTACATAGCCCAGGCCGGTCACCGCGCGGGAGCGCCCCGCTTCCCCCGCCCCCGCGTCGTCGCCGACATCCGCGACTTCGGCGCGGTCCCCGACGGCACCACCGACTCCGCCCCCGCGATCAACCGCGCCCTCGCCGCCGCGGGCGCGGCCGGGGGCGGTACGGTCACCGTCCCGCCCGGCACCTTCCGTATCGACGACGTGATCCGCCTCGGCCACTCCGACGTCGTCCTGCGCGGCGCGGGCAGCACCCGGACGACCCTCCTCGCCACCCGCAGCCTCACCGAGCTGATCGGCGTCTACGGCTCCCGCTACGGCGGCGACAAGTCGTCCTGGTCCTGGGCGGGCGGTCTGATCTGGCTCGCCCCCGAGGCCCGCTACGCCTCCCTCACCGCCGCGATCCGCGCCAGGGCCTGGCCGTTCGAGGGCTGGACCGGCAACAAGCGCGACGCATGGCGGACCCTGACCGCCGTCGCCCCCGCCCGCCAGGGCGACCGCACGGTCACCGTCACCGACCCCCGCCCCCTGCGCCCCGGCGACCTGGTCCTCCTCCAGCTCGCCGACGACCCCGCCCACTCCCTCCTGAAGCACATGTGCGGCGACGGCCCCGGCACCGACGCCTACGACTGGCCCGCGATGACCAAGCTGACCTCCTACGTCCCCTACGAGTGGCCCGTAAGGATCACCCGGGTCAAGGGCCGCCGGGTCACCCTGGAACGCCCCCTTCCGCTCGACACCCGCCCCGAGTGGAACCCCCGCCTCACCACCCATGTCCCCGCCCTCACCGGCTCCGGCGTCGAGGCGCTCACCCTGGAGGCGGTCCAGACCCCCCAGCAACCCCACCTCCTCGACAAGGGGTACAACGGCGTCACCCTGCAATGCGCCTACGACTGCTGGGTGGACGACGTCACCGTCCGCCATGTCGACAACGGGTTCGGGCTGGTCGCCGCCTCCGCCTGCACCCTGCGCCGCACCCGGGTCGCCGGCCGGGGCGTCCACCACCCCTACTTCTGCCGCGAGGGCTCGCACGACAATCTGATCGAGGACTTCACCGTCGAGCGCCGCACCACCCCCGCCCCGCCCGGCACCCAGCTCCACGGCATCAATGTCGAGGGCCTGTCCTCCTACAACGTCTGGTCGCGGGGCGTGATGGAGATGGGCACCTTCGACAGCCACCGCGGCCTGCCCTTCGCCAACGTCCGCACCGACATCACCGTCGAGAACAACGGCCGCCACGGCGGCGACGCCATCGCGGGCCCCCTCTTCGGCGCCCGCTTCACCCACTGGAACATCCGCGTCACCAACGGCCGCGCGGGCCTGATGAAGATCGACGGCCTCGCCCCGTACTCCGCCACCGTCGGCATCAACGAGGTCCGCGAGTTCGACCAGATCGACGTCCCCGACTTCACCGGCGACCTGAACTCCCGCCTGGAGCTGTACGGCACCACCGGCGCCGTACACCCGCCGAACCTGTACGACGCTCAGCGCGCGCTGCGCTGATACCGGCCCGGGGTCACCCCCACCAGCCGCCGGAAGTGCCGGGTCAGATGCGCCTGGTCGTAGAACCCGGTGCCGCTCGCCGCGTCCGCCGGACGTGCCCCCGCCAGCAGCAGCGCACGGGCCCGTTCGACGCGGCGGGCGGTCAGATACTGGTGCGGGGCGATGGCGTAGGCGGCGCTGAACGCCCGTACGAGATGGGCGGGGTGGGCGTCGAGCAGGGCGCCCGCCTCCGCCAGACCCACCCCCTCGGTCACCCGGGCGTCGAGGAGTTCACGCAGCCGCCGGGCCGGCGCCGGGCCGGTGCCCGGGGCGACGACGGCGGACCGGGGGCGCAGCAGGGTGCCGAGCCGCTCGGCGACGAAGGTCAGCCGGCTCTCCGCCTCCAGTTCCTCACCGGGGCGGGCCAGCGCCGTGTGCAACTGCCCGACCCGGCGCCGCAGCGGCGGATCCCGCAGATCGGGCCCGTCGACGGCGGCGCCGATCAGCTCCTCGGGCAGCCGGGAGGAGTCCAGGTACAGCACCCGCTTGCGGAAGCCGCCCGGGGTGGCGGGGGAGCCGTTGTGCGGGATGTGCGGGGGCAGCAGGGAGACGGTGTCGCCGGGGGTGCCGTGCCGGTGCCGCTCCAGGTCGTAGCGGACGGCCCCGTCGTCCACGATCAGCAGCGTCCACGCCTCATGGACATGCATCGGATAGGCGTACGCGGTGAAATGGGCGTGGAAGACCTCCACGACGCCCGGGACCGGCGGGCGCCAGGCGGAGACGGTGGCGTCCTGCCGCGAAGGGGCCATGCAAAGAACGTACAAGACCGTCCGGCGGCCCAGCGGCGAGGCTGCCGGTCATGAGCGCTTCCGATATCGCCGACGTCCGCTTCGACACCAAGATCGCCGTCCTGCTGCGGGACGACCTGGCGACCTGGCAGCGGCTGAATGTGACCGCGTTCCTGGTCAGCGGCCTGGGCACGGAACTCCCCGAGGTGATCGGCGAGCCCTACGCGGACGCGGACCAGATCGCCTATCTGCGGATGTTCCGGCAGCCGGTGCTGGTCTTCGAGGGCACCGGGGAGACACTCCGGGCGGCCCACACCCGCGCCCTGGCCCGTGCGCTGCCGCGCGCCCTGTTCACCGCCGACCTCTTCACCACCGGCAATGACCGCGACAACCGGGCCGCCGTCCGCGCGGTCGGCACGGCGGACCTGGACCTGGTGGGCCTCGCGGTGTACGGCCCGAGGAACGGGGTGGACAAGGTGGTGAAGGGCGCGCGGATGCACCCGTGAATCCGTGATCCCTAGCCGGTACTGACCCCGGCGGCGGCCGGCGCGGCGGCGGGTACGGCAGCCGGCTCCCCCTCCGGCAGGGCCCGCATCAGCGCCGCGTACCCGGCCGCCGTGACCATGCCCAGCACCGCGCACAGCCCCCACAGCCAGTCCGCGCCCCAGCGGTCGATGACGAAGCCGGACATCAGCGGGGCGATCAGCCCGGCGACCGACCAGGACATGGTGTACATCCCCTGGTAGCGCCCGCGCCCATGGGTGGGGGAGAGCCGGACGACGAGCCCGGTCTGGGTCGGCGCGTTGACGATCTCCGCGAGGGTCCAGACGACGACGGTCAGCGCGAACACCCCGACCGACCCGGCGAACGCGGTCAGCCCGAACCCGTACCCGGCGAGCAGCGAGGACACCACCAGCAGCCGGCGCGGGTCGCGATGCTCGATGAGCCGGGTGATGGGGATCTGGAGGGCGACGATCAGCACCCCGTTGACGGCGAGGGCCATGCCGTAGTCGGCCGGGGTGAACCCGGCGGCGCCCATGGCGACCGGCAGCCCGACGGCCCCCTGCTGGAAGATCAGCGCGATCAGGAAGGACAGCCCGACGACCCCCATGTACCGTCCGTCGCGCAGCACCGTCCCGAGGCCGACGGCGTCGTGCGCGGCGGCCTCCTTCGCGGTCCGCTCGGGCCGGGACTCGGGCAGCTTGATGAAGATCAGCACCGCGCAGACGGCGGTCATCGCGCCCTCGATCAGGAACCCGGCGAGATAGCTGAACTCGGCGATGAACCCGGCCCCGGCCGCCGAGATCGCGAAGCCGAGGTTGATGGCCCAGTAGTTGAGGGAGAAGGCCCGCACCCGGTCCTCGGGCCGCACGATGTCGGCCATCATCGCCTGCACGGCCGGGCGGGAGGCGTTGGAGGTGGCGCCCACCAGACAGGCCACGGCGGCGATGGCCACGGGGTGCTGCATAAAGCCCAGCAGGGCCACGGAGACGGCGGTGGAGCCCTGCGCGATGACCAGGGTGGGCCGCCGCCCGAGCCGGTCGGTCATCACCCCGCCGCCGAGGGAGGAGATGACCCCGCCGAGGCCGTAGAGGGCGGCGACCAGACCGGCGTAGGAGGCGGAGTAGCCGCGCTCCAGGGTCAGATAGAGCGCCATGAAGGTGGCGACGAAGGCACCGAGCCGGTTGACCAGGGTGCTGGTCCACAGCCACCAGAACTCACGCGGAAGACCGGAGACGGTCTCGCTCAGGGCACGTCTGACAGCTCTGACAACTCCGGCAGCTCTGACGGCGGCGACGGACAAGAGGATCCCCCCGAGGACACTGATGGCCGAAGCCGCGATGAGAAGGTCACGCCGACCGGGAAGCGATGTGAGAGGCACGGCGATGTAAGAGGCACTCCCGGCAAGCAGACCTTACGATCGCCGGACCCCCGGAATCGAGCGGATTAACAATTCCCGTCAACTGTCCGAGACCGCTCCGCCGCCGCGTCCGCGGTGCGGGCGGCCCGCGCGGGGCGCGCGACCCTTCGATTACGCTCGACCCCATGGCCGACGCACCGTACAAGCTGATCCTCCTCCGCCATGGCGAGAGCGAGTGGAACGCGAAGAACCTGTTCACCGGCTGGGTGGACGTGAACCTCACCGAGAAGGGTGAGAAGGAGGCGGTCCGCGGCGGTGAGCTGCTCAAAGACGCCGACCTGCTCCCCGACGTGGTCCACACGTCCCTCCAGAAGCGGGCGATCCGCACGGCGCAGCTGGCCCTCGAAGCCGCCGACCGCCTCTGGCTCCCGGTCCACCGCAGCTGGCGGCTGAACGAGCGCCACTACGGCGCCCTCCAGGGCAAGGACAAGGCCCAGACCCTCGCCGAGTTCGGCGAGGAGCAGTTCATGCTCTGGCGCCGGTCCTACGACACCCCGCCCCCGCCGCTGGCCGTCGACGCCGAGTATTCCCAGTTCGACGACGCCCGCTACGCCACCCTCCCGCCGGAGCTGCGCCCGCGCACGGAGTGCCTGAAGGACGTCGTCGAGCGGATGCTCCCGTACTGGTTCGACGGCATCGTCCCCGACCTGCTGACCGGCCGCACGGTCCTGGTCGCCGCCCACGGCAACAGCCTGCGCGGCCTGGTCAAGCACCTGGACGGCATCTCGGACGCCGATATCGCGGGCCTCAACATCCCGACCGGCATCCCCCTCGCCTACCACCTCGACCGCAACTTCAAGCCCCTCAACCCCGGCGGCACCTACCTCGACCCCGAGGCGGCGTCGGCGGCGATCGAGGCGGTCAAGAACCAGGGCAAGAAGAAGTAGGCCCCCCGGCCCCCGAGGCCGTCGAAGCCCCCAAGGCCCTCGAAGCCTTCGTAGCCTCCGCGACCATGCCCCCGACCCGCGCGCACAGCGCGAACCGGGGGCATGTCCCGTTCCCGCGCGCTACACCGACAGCGGCACCTCATGGACCTCGTCCGCCCGATGCCCCGCGCGTTCGTGGACGCGCTGCACCGCCTCGGCGGAGGGTGCCTCGGACAGGCAGTAGACCGTGCCGGACTCCGGGTCCGCCCAGGCGCGCTGGAAGTGGACCCCTTCCGCGCCCTCGGCGGCCAGGTCGGCCTGATGGGCCTGGTGCAGCTGATCGGCCGTGATGCCGTTCATCCCATGGTGGACGTCCATGTACTGGGCCATGATCCACAACTCCCCTCATGACCGCGCTCCTCACTCCATCGTCCGCCTCCCGCCCCGCCGGGGCGACCGGACCGGGAGCGCGCGAAGGGCCCGGTACCGGAGTACGGGCCCTTCGTGATGGAGCGGCGGTGATGAGGTGGGGTCACCCGCACTGACAGGGGTTGCCCTGCTGGCAGCCGCAGCCGCAGCCCGAACCGCAGCCGCAGGCCGCGATCAGGGGAAGGGCGAGCGGCCGGGCCGGCTGTTCGGTGGGGTGGCCCTGGGTGGGGTCGGGCGGGGTGCTGGGGGAATCGGCCATGGGTCCCTCCCTGGGGGACTGGGGGCACGTACCTGTGCCCATTGGACGCCCCCTCCCGCGGTCGCATCAACGGCGCATCGATGCTTGCGCGCGCCCCCGGCGGAATGGGAGATGCCGGGTGCCTATGCGCCCGGTCCGCCCGCCTACGCGCCTTCCACCCCGGGCACCGCCTGCGCGTCCGGCTGGAGCTCGTCCGCGTGCTCACCGGTGACCAGGAAGACGACGCGCTTGGCGACGGCGACCGCGTGGTCGGCGAAGCGCTCGTAGTAGCGGCCGAGCAGGGTGACATCGACGGCGGTCTCGATGCCGTGCTTCCAGCGGTCGTCCATCAGGTGCTGGAAGAGCGTGCGGTGCAGCAGGTCCATCGCGTCGTCGTCGGTCTCCATCTGCATCGCGAGATCGACGTCCTTGGTGATGATCACCTCCGCCGCCTTCGCCATCAGCCGCTGCGCGAGCTGGCCCATCTCCAGGATCGTGGAGTGCAGATCGTGCGGGATGGCCCGCTCCGGGAACCGCAGCCGGGTGAGCTTGGCCACATGCTGGGCCAGGTCGCCGGAGCGCTCCAGGTCGGCGGACATCCGCAGGGAGGTGACGACGATCCGCAGATCCGTGGCGACCGGCTGCTGCCGCGCCAGCAGGTCTATCGCCCGGGCCTCCAGATCGTGCTGGAGTTCGTCGATCTTCTTGTCGTTCTCGATGACGCTCTCGGCCAGCTTCAGATCGGCGTCGAGGATCGCCGTGGTGGCGCGTCCGATAGCCGACCCGACCAGCCGGGCCATCTCGACCAGGCTGTCACTGATCGAGTCGAGTTCCTCGTGGTACGCGTCCCGCATCTTCGGTTCCCTCTCGTACGTCGTTCCAGGGGTTCGGGGCCAGGGTTTTGACCTTGCCCTACGGCATCACACGCCGTCGTCCGGGGGGTGCCCTCGTCCGTGTCCCTGTGGCGCATCAGACACCGTGGACCCCACGCTGTCACCCTCGACCGCGTACGCGTCGGAATCGGCCACCCCAAATGAACCGATACTGGCTCCAAGGTGAACTCTGGGCGACGAGTGTTCGAGGTGGACCGCCGATGGCTGTGGGCATGTCGTACCCCATGCCTAACCTGGGGGCATGGACGTGAACGCGGCGGTTGCCGCAGCGGCAGCGATCGCCGGTGTGCTCACCGGCGTCATCGCCATGCTGGCGTTCCGCTGGAGCGAGCGCGACCTGAAGCGCCCGACCCGCACGTCCCTGCACACCGACCCGGTGCTCCCGCCCGGTGTGGACACGGTGCTGTCGGTCCTGCGCTCCTCGGCCGTCGTCCTCGACGAGGGCGACGCCGTGGTCAAGGCCAGCTCCGCCGCCTACGCCCTGGGACTGGTGCGCGGCGGCAAGCTCGCCGTCGAACCCATGCTCCAGATGGCCCGGGACACCCGCCGCGACGGAGAGATACGCCAGGTCGAACTGGATCTGCCTCGTCGTGGCACCGGCCGCGGTGAGGCTCTCGCCGTCTCCGCCCGGGTGGCCCCGCTCGGCTCCCGGCTGGTGCTGCTGCTGGTCGAGGACCTCACCGAGGCCCGCCGCATAGAGGCCGTCCGGCGCGATTTCGTCGCCAATGTCAGCCATGAGCTGAAGACCCCGGTCGGCGCCCTCTCCCTGCTGTCCGAGGCCGTCATGGACGCCTCCGACGACCCGGAGGCGGTGCAGCGGTTCGCCGGGCGGATGCAGATCGAGGCGACCCGGCTGACCAATCTGGTCCAGGAGCTGATCGACCTCTCGCGCGTCCAGAACGACGACCCGCTGGAGGACGCCGAGCCGGTCCGGGTGGACGAACTGGTCGCCGAGGCCATCGACCGCTGCCGCCACGCGGCCGGCTCGAAACAGATCACCATGGCCGCCGCGATCCAGGGCCCCGAAGTGCCATCCTTCGCGGGTGGCGGGCGCCGGGCGGGCACCACCGACCTGCATGTCTGGGGCAACCGCGGCCAGCTCGCCGCGGCCCTCGGCAACCTGGTGGAGAACGCCGTCAACTACTCGCCCGCCCGCACCCGCGTCGGCATCGCCGCCCGCCGGATCGGCGCCCGGGGCGGCGACGCCATCGAGATCGCCGTCACCGACCAGGGCATCGGCATCTCCGACAAGGACAAGGAGCGTATCTTCGAACGCTTCTACCGCGTGGACCCGGCCCGCTCCCGTGCCACCGGAGGCACCGGCCTCGGTCTCGCGATCGTCAAGCACGTGGCCGCCTCGCACGGCGGGGAGGTCACGGTGTGGAGCTCCGAGGGACAGGGCTCCACGTTCACCCTGCGGCTGCCGGAGGCGGGAGTCGCCCGCGACCGGGCGCAGCAGCAGCACACCCCCGCTCTCGACGAGGCCGGGCAGTCCGCGGGTTCGTCCCACGCCCGATCCCATCCAGCCCCCGACTCACCCGCGTACCAGACGCTTTCCGCCCCGGAGGTCCTTCCGTGACCCGAGTGCTCGTCGTCGAGGACGAGGAGTCCTTCTCCGACGCCCTGTCGTACATGCTCCGCAAGGAGGGCTTCGAGGTCGCCGTCGCGACCACCGGGCCCGACGGACTCGACGAGTTCGAGCGCAACGGCGCCGACCTCGTCCTCCTCGATCTGATGCTGCCCGGCCTGCCGGGTACCGAGGTCTGCCGCCAGCTGCGCGGCCGGTCCAATGTCCCGGTCATCATGGTGACGGCCAAGGACAGCGAGATCGACAAGGTCGTCGGGCTCGAAATAGGAGCCGATGACTATGTCACCAAGCCGTTCTCCTCGCGGGAGCTGGTGGCCCGCATCCGGGCCGTCCTGCGCCGCCGCGGCGAGCCCGAGGAGGTGGCCCCCGCTGCCCTGGAGGCCGGCCCGGTCCGGATGGACGTGGACCGCCATGTGGTCACCGTCTCCGGCTCCAAGGTCGACCTCCCGCTCAAGGAGTTCGACCTCCTGGAGATGCTGCTGCGCAACGCGGGCCGCGTCCTGACCCGGATGCAGCTCATCGACCGCGTCTGGGGCGCCGACTACGTCGGGGACACCAAGACCCTCGACGTCCATGTCAAGCGCCTGCGCGCCAAGATCGAGCCGGACCCGGGCGCCCCGCGCTATCTGGTCACGGTCCGCGGCCTCGGCTACAAGTTCGAGCCGTAGACCGCACCCGCGCCACCGGGACAGTGACGAAGGGCGGGGCCCCCTCAGGGAGGCCCCGCCCTTCGCTGTCACATCGCTGTCCCGCGCCCGCCCACCGGGCTCAGTCGCCGGCCGGGGTCTCCTCCGGCACCGACCCGGAGGCCGCGTCACCCGGCGTGCCCGATCCACCGGACTCGGTGGAGGACGGCTCCCCGCTGGGCTCCCCGGACGCCGCACCGCTCGCCTCATCGCCCGGCGAGGCGGAGGTGGAGGCCGAGGCGGACGGCGTCGGGACCGCGCTCGGGCCCCAGCTGGAGAAGAAGCTCTCGGCGGGGACGACGAACGCCTGGAGGCCGACCTCGCCGGTGCTGCTGAAGGTGAAGGTGACCGGCTGGGCGTCACCGTCGACCAGACCCTCGCCGTCGGTGAGCACCGCGGAGGCGTTGCCCGCACCGCCGATGATCACCGAACCCCCGGCCGGCACGGTCAGCGGGCCGTTGCCGGTCGCGGGTGAGATCTCGGCGTTGCCATGGCCCTCGACGGCGATGGAGTCCAGGGTCTGCGCCGAGCGGCCGGTGTTGAAGAGGGTCGCCGAGACGGCGGCCGGACCGGAGGCACCGGCCTCGGGCTGGGTGATGACGATGGCGTTCTGGATCTTGATGTCACCGACACTGGTGGCCGCGTTGTCCGGCACGATCTGCAGGGTCTGCGCATTGTTTCCGGCGCCGCAGGCGGCGAGCGTGGCGATCGAGAACGCGAGGGCGGAAGCGGCGAGGGCGCCGCGTCGAAGGCTGCTGCTCACGGCGGCGGCAACTCCTTGAACACAGGGGCGGCATTTCTGGTGACTGCCGCCCTAAGGATCTGTCAGCGGCCTCAGGTTACCGAGCCGTTCCCGCCGGGCCGCACCCGACCCTCCCCCCAACCCCTTCGAGTCGCTCGCGAAGACCCACCCGGGTTCCTTTCACCGGACATCTCACCGGACATCGGAAGACACCTGCGCCTCATCCGCCACTTCTGTAACGCGCCCGTCGCCCCGCAACTCGTCCGCAACTCGTCCGCCATTCACATAAGCCCTCCGGACATACCGGCGCGCATATCCGGGGCGGTCCGGGCGCCAATTTCCCGTGAAGGTTCCGGGGAAGGGAAACCCCTCGGGAAACCCCCGGGGAAACGGTCGGGGAAACCACCCTCAAACACCGGGGTGCCGGACCGGCCGCCGGACATCCGGAAATGGATCAACGAGTGTCTCGATCAGACCCGGTGATCAATTCCGGAATCGTCTCGTACACGACCCGCCGTATCGAACGGAGTAGCGGAAGTCGAGCAGATGAAGGCGGACATATGCGGACGTTCGGCCGCTTGGCGGGGCCTCCGGATGTGTGTAACGTGCGGGTTTCTCTCGTCCCGGAGAGCCCCTCCGACCTGCGAATACCTTGTTCCGGGGACCCGGCGAAGCACGTTCCGGTCGCTGTTGTCAAGCCCCGAGATGTGCCCTGACCTGCGAAAACGCCATTCAGAACCCGCCGTTTCCGTGTTACCCTGGATAGCCACGGAAGGGGTACCTGTCACATGACGTTCAAGGTTGGCGACACCGTGGTCTATCCCCATCACGGGGCCGCGCTGATCGAGGCCATCGAAACTCGCCAGATCAAAGGCGTGGACAAGACCTACTTGGTGCTGAAGGTCGCCCAGGGTGACCTGACGGTACGTGTGCCAGCGGACAATGCGGAGTTCGTCGGCGTACGTGATGTGGTCGGTCAGGACGGGCTGGACCGGGTCTTCGAGGTGCTGCGCGCACCGTATGCCGAGGAGCCCACGAACTGGTCCCGTCGCTACAAGGCAAACCTGGAGAAGCTCGCCTCCGGCGATGTCATCAAGGTCGCGGAAGTCGTGCGTGACCTGTGGCGTCGTGAGCGTGAGCGTGGACTGTCCGCCGGTGAGAAGCGGATGCTCGCCAAGGCCCGCCAGATCCTGGTGAGCGAGCTGGCTCTCGCGGAGAACACCAACGAGGACAAGGCCGAGGCGCTGCTCGACGAGGTCCTCGCCTCCTGACCCGGGAACCGAGCCCGCTCGGTCAGCCCGTACACCGAAATGCCGCGGTGCCCGATGACGTCTTTGCAGTCGCCGGGCGCTGCGGCATGTTCGTACCCGGGGCGCGGTGCCACCCCGACACTGAGCCGAAGCCCCGGGGCACCGGACGGACGCCGCGGGAATCACCCACGACCACCCGACCCGCACCCCGCACCGGGCTCGCCCGGCGCACGCGCCGTACGCCGGAGGATTTCTCCCCCGGTACTGTGCGTGCCGGGCTCGGGCAACCGCCTCGACCAGGGTCACGGAAGGGTCCGGTCAGGGGCACGTGCCCGGCACGATGTGGCCATACCCAACTAGGCCGAGCACACAAACCTGACAGGAACCGATGTCTGACGTTTCGCGCCCTTCGCCCGCAGGAGTCCGTACCGCCGCGGTCATCCCGGCCGCCGGCCGGGGCGTACGGCTCGGTCCGGGGGCACCCAAGGCGCTCCGCGCGCTGGGCGGCACCCCGATGCTCATCCACGCCGTGCGTGCGATGGCCGCCTCCAACCATGTCTCCCTGGTGATCGTCGTCGCCCCGCCCGACGGGGCCGCCGAGGTCAAGTCGCTGCTCGACACGCACGCCCTGCCCGACCGCACCGACTTCCTGGTGGTCCCCGGCGGCGCGACCCGCCAGGAGTCCGTCCGGCTCGGCCTGGACGCCCTGCCCCCCGGCTACGGCGTCGTCCTGGTCCATGACGCCGCCCGCCCCCTGGTCCCGGTGGACACCGTGGACGGCGTGATCGAGGCGGTCCGCGCAGGCGCCCCGGCCGTCGTCCCGGCGCTGCCGCTCGCCGACACCGTCAAGGAGGTCGCGCCCGCGGACACCCCCGGCGACCCCGAACCCGTCGTCGCCACGCCCGAGCGGGCCCGGCTGCGGGCGGTCCAGACGCCGCAGGGCTTCGACCGCGAGACCCTCGTCCGCGCCCATGACACGGTCACCGGCGAGGTCACCGACGACGCCGGCATGATCGAGCGGCTCGGCCTCACCGTTGTGGTCGTCCCCGGCCATGAGGAGGCGTTCAAGGTCACCCGCCCGCTGGACCTGGTTCTCGCCGAGGCGGTCCTCGCCCGCCGGAGGCTCAACGATGGCTTCTGAGGCGCTCCCCTTCCCCCTGCCCCAGGTCGGGATCGGCACCGACATCCACGCCTTCGAGGACGGCCGCGAACTGTGGTGCGCCGGTCTGAAGTGGGAGGACGAGGGCCCCGGGCTGGCCGGGCACTCCGACGCCGATGTCGTCGCCCACGCGGCCTGCAACGCCCTCTTCTCCGCCGCCGGTCTCGGCGACCTCGGTCAGCACTTCGGCACCGGCCGCCCCGAGTGGTCCGGCGCCTCCGGGGTGACCCTGCTGACCGAGGCGGCCCGGATCGTCCGCGCGGCGGGCTTCACCATCGGCAATGTCGCCGTCCAGGTGGTGGGCCCCCGCCCGAAGATCGGCAAGCGCCGCGACGAGGCCCAGCGGCTGCTGACCGAGGCGGCCGGCGCCCCGGTCTCGGTCTCCGGCGCGACCACGGACGGCCTCGGCTTCCCCGGCCGCGGCGAGGGCCTCCTGGCCATCGCCACGGCCCTGGTCGTCCGAACCCCCTGAGCAGCCCCCTCCCGAGTCACCCCTGAGCCCCGCCGAGCCCCCCTTGAGCCCCCTTGAGCCACCGCCCGCCCGCCGTTCCCCGGTACGGCGCCACCCACCATCCACCGCCCACTACCCTGGACCCGTGACTATTCGCCTGTACGACACCAGCGCCCGGCAGATCCGTGACTTCATCCCGCTCACAGCGGGCCGTGTCTCGATCTACCTCTGTGGTGCCACCGTGCAGGCGGCCCCGCACATCGGGCACATCCGCTCCGGACTGAACTTCGACATCCTGCGCCGCTGGTTCGACCACCGCGGCTATGAGGTGACGTTCATCCGCAATGTCACCGACATCGACGACAAGATCATCCGCAAATCCGCCGAACAGGGCCGCCCCTGGTGGTCCATCGGCTACGAGAACGAGCGCGCCTTCAACGCGGGCTACGAGGCCCTCGGCTGCCTCCCGCCCACCTACGAGCCCCGCGCCACCGGCCACATCACCGAGATGATCGAGATGATGCGCGGCCTGATCGACCGAGGCCACGCCTACGAGGCCGAGGGCAACGTCTACTTCGACGTCCGCTCCCTGCCCGGCTATCTCTCCCTCTCCCGGCAGGACCTGGACGGACTGCGCCAGCCCGCCGAGGACGGCGAGACCGGCAAGCGCGACCCCCGCGACTTCGCGATGTGGAAGGCGGCCAAGCCGGGCGAGCCCAGCTGGGAGACCCCGTGGGGCCGGGGCCGCCCCGGCTGGCACCTGGAGTGCTCGGCGATGGCCCACAAGTATCTGGGCCCCGCCTTCGACATCCACGGCGGCGGCATCGACCTGATCTTCCCGCACCACGAGAACGAGATCGCCCAGGCCCGCGGCTACGGCGACGACTTCGCCGCCTACTGGGTGCACAACGCCTGGGTCACCATGAGCGGCGAGAAGATGTCCAAGTCGCTCGGCAACTCGGTGCTGGTCAGCGAGATGGTCAAGACCTGGCGCCCGATCGTCCTCCGCTACTACCTGGGCACCCCGCACTACCGCTCCACCATCGAGTACAGCGAGGAGGCCCTGCGCGAGGCCGAGTCCGCGTTCGCGCGGATCGAGGGGTTCGTGCAGCGCGTGGTGGAGCTGGCCGGCGGCCCCGTCGAGCCCGCCGCCGAGGTGCCGCCCGCCTTCGCCGAGGCGATGGACGACGACCTGGGCGTCCCCCAGGCCCTCGCCGTCGTCCACAACACCGTCCGCCAGGGCAACAGCGCGCTGGCCGCCGACGACAAGGAGAGCGCGGTCGCCCGGCTCTCCGAGGTCCGCGCCATGCTCGGCGTGCTCGGCCTGGACCCGCTGGACGCCCAGTGGGCCGGGGAGGCCGACCGGGGCGAGGATCTGCACGGCGTCGTCGACACCCTCGTCCGGCTCGTGCTCGATCAGCGGGAGGCGGCGCGCGGGCGCAAGGACTGGGCGACCGCCGACGCCATCCGCGACCGGCTGAACCAGTCCGGGCTGGCCATCGAGGACGGCCCGCAGGGCCCGCGCTGGACCCTCGGCCCCCGCTGAGCACCACCGTCCCCGCAGATGCCGCCGGCCCGTCCGGACGGCACACTGCACCAGAGAACTCCGCAGTACCCGATTCCCTAGGCAGGTAGATCATGGCCGCTAACAACCGCCGCATGTCCGGCAAGAAGGGCGCGCAGGTCGGCAGTGGCGGCCAGCGGCGCCGGGGCCTCGAAGGCAAGGGCCCCACCCCGCCCGCCGAGATGCGCAAGGGGCACGCCAAGCAGCGCGCCGCGCAGGCCAAGACCCGGCGGGCGACGAGCCGCACCCCGCAGCGCCGCGGCGGCGGCCGGTCCACCTCCGAGCTGGTCGTCGGCCGCAACCCGGTGGTCGAGGCCCTGCGCGAGGGCGTCCCCGCGACGATGCTGTACGTGCAGCAGTTCATCGACAACGACGAGCGGGTCCGCGAGGCGCTCCAGCTCGCCGCCGAGCGCGGTGGCGTCCACCTGATGGAGGCCCCGCGCCCCGAGCTGGACCGGATGACCAACGGGCTCAACCACCAGGGCCTCGTCCTCCAGGTCCCGCCGTACGAGTACGCGCACCCCGAGGACCTCGCCGCCGAGGCCGCCGACGCCGGTCAGGACCCGCTGATCGTCGCCCTGGACGGGGTCACCGACCCGCGCAACCTCGGAGCCGTCGTCCGGTCCGTCTCCGCCTTCGGCGGCCATGGTGTCGTCGTACCGGAGCGGCGGGCGGCCGGGATGACGGCCGGGGCGTGGAAGACCTCGGCGGGGGCGGCGGCCCGGACGCCGGTCGCGCGGGCGACCAATCTGACCCGGGCGCTGGAGGCGTACAAGAAGGCCGGGATCGTGATCGTCGGGCTGGCCGCCGACGGTGAGGCCGAGCTGAGCGAGGTGGCGGCGCTGGACGGACCGGTGGTGATCGTCGTCGGCAGCGAGGGCAAGGGCCTGTCCCGGCTGGTCGGCGAGACCTGCGACATCCGGGTCCGGATCGCGATGCCGGGCGGCGCCGAGTCGCTGAACGCCGGCGTCGCGGCCGGGATCGTGCTCTACGAGGCGGCGCGGCGCCGGAGTTGAGCGGCCCGGACGCCCCGGAGCTGAACGCGCGTGCGTCCGCCCACCCGTCCGGGTCGAATCCGGCGTCCCCGACAAGCTTGACGGGGTCCGGACAGATCCGGCGGGTCAAAGCAGTGTCCTAAACACACATCACTCGGTTAGATGAGTGTGGACACCAGAACACCCCGCACACCCACGGGAGACCGCTCGTCGGGGTTCAGCTCCGGATTCGGCTCCGGCTCCGGATTCAACTCCGGGCTCGACGACGCCCCCGCGCTGAGCATGGTGAAGGTGCCGAGCGATCCGGCCCAGGTCATCGTCAATCACGCCAGCTTCCGCGTGCAGTTGGGCGCGTCCTCGCGGCGCCCCCAGCCGCCGCGCGGGCCCCGCCCCGGGGGCGAGGCCACGGGGCGGATCCCCGCCGGCGCCCCCGCGGGCAGAGCCGGAGCGGCAGGTGGCGCGTCCCGCCGCCGCCCCGTTGTCTGGAGCGGCCGTTCGGCCCCCGACGACACCGGCGCCCACCGGCTGCTCCAGGCCGTACGCACCGCGGGCGTCCGCCACCCCGACGAGCCCCTCACCGACACCGGCTCCACCCAGGTCATCCAGCGCGTGGAAGCCCCCGCCACCGGACACCCCCGGCAGGCCCCCTACGGTCCCTACGACGAGGACGGACTGACCCAGACCGTCGAGACCCCCGTGGTCGGCCCCCAGCGCACCCACGGCGGCGACGGCCCCCGGCTGCTGCCCCAGATGCGCACGGTCGGCAGCATCGACGACGACCCCCCCTACGACGACTCCCGCTACCCCGCCGAGGGCGACCCGGCGGACGACTACGCGGACGACTTCGAGGACGACTACGACGACCCGGAGTCCACCGCCGAGACCCGCGTCCGGCGGCACGGCGACGACACCGCCCGGCACGCGTACTACCCCGGCCGCCGGATGAACCTCGGTGTCGTCCTCCTCCCGCTGCGCATCTTCCTCGGCTTCATCTCCATCTACGCCGGGATGGGCAAGCTGTGCGACCCCGTCTACTTCGACGGCGGCGAGCGCGGCTCCATGGTGAAGTGGCTCAACACCCTGCACCCCTGGCAGGTCGCCGAGCCGCTGCGCCAGTTCGCCCTGGAGCACCCGGTCGGCTCCGGCCTGGTGATCGCCTTCCTCCAGGTCATCGTGGGAGTCCTCACGGTGCTGGGCTGCTGGCAGCGGGTCGCCGCGGTCGGCGGGGCACTGCTCTCCGCCGCGCTGCTGGTCACCGTCAGCTGGAAGAGCGTCCCGGTCTACGACACCCCCGACATCATCTATCTCGCCGCCTGGTCGCCGCTGATCATCGCGGGCGCCCCCGTCTACTCCGTGGACGGGCGGCTCGCGGGCGGTGCCTGGCGCCGGCTCGGCCCCCGGGCCGACCTGTGGGATCTGCGCCGCTATGTACTGCGCCGGGGCGCGCTGGTCACGGCCGTCGTCATCGGCCTGACCCTGCTCGTCGGCTCGCTGCTGGGCGGTGCGGTCCGGGACTCCGACCGGGTGGTCGTGCCGGGGCCGGGCGAGGCCCCGCGCAACGAACTGCCGGGTTCCCGGCTGCCGGGCGAGTCCGGCGAGCGGCGGGCGAGCGGTTCCCCGACCGCCTCCTCCGAGGCCCCGACGCAGGGCGCCACCTCGGCGGCGCCCACGGCGGGCGCGGCCACCACGCCGGGCGCCACCGAGGACACCGGTACGACGACGGGGGGCGCGCCCAGTCAGACGCAGGGCGCGGGCGGCGAGCAGGCCCCGGCCCAGCAGCCGCCGACGCCGGAGCAGCAGGCGCCCAGCACCACCACCGGCCCCGCGTCCGGCGGCCCCGCCGGTGCCCCGCCCGAGAGCACGTCGGGAGCCCCCGGCGGCGCCCCCGACGAGGGCACCTCCTCCTCGTCCGGCCAGCCCGGACTGGTGGGCGGCCTGTTGGGGTAGAGGGGCCGGTGGGCGACCTCCTGGACCCGCCCTCCGGCTGACCAAAACGGCGAGACGCACGAGGACGCCGAGTACGGCTCCGCATTTCCCGGATGGGGAAGGCGGGGCCGTACTCTTTTTGCTTTTCTCGGACTCCCTCGGACCTCTCCGGGTTTCCGACCGGGAATTCCGCGGGGAGGGAGGGGGATGCACCGATGATGGCCGGGCATTCCTGGATGAGCGCGGCCGATAGGCCCGTCGGGGGCCCTCTGTTCCCTCAACGCCCCAGTGCGGCAAGCTCCTTGGCGGCCTCGCTCAAATCCTTCGCGGTGTCGATGGCCCGCCAATAGGCGCCCTGCGGAATGGGGAACCCGGCGAGGCGGAGTTCACGCGCGAGACGCGGAAACGTGGTCCGCTCATGGTCTCCCTGCTCGGGCAGCATCGCGGCGAACTCCGGCGCGAAGACATAGACACCGGCATTGATCTCGTACTGCGTGGGAGGGGCCTCGATGAAGTCGGTGATGTGCCCGAAGCCGTCGGTCTGGACGGCGCCCCAGGGGATGCGGGGGCGGGCGAGGGCGAGGGTGGCGACGGCGTCGCGCTCGGCGTGGAAGTCGGCCATGTCGCGCAGCGAGAACCGGGTCCAGATGTCGCCGTTGGTGGCGTACCAGGGCCGGTCGGGGTGGGGGAGGCGGGCGGCTGCGAACCGGAGGGCGCCGCCGCGGCCGAGCGGCTCGGTCTCCACGGCGGTGGTGACCCGCAGGGGCAGTTCGGCGCTCTCCAGCCACCGTTCGAGGACATCGGCGAGGTGGCCGCAGCTGATCACCACATCGGTGACGCCCTCTTCGGCGAGCCAGGCCAGCTGATGGCCGATGATCGGCGTCCCCGTCCCGGGGATCTCGACCATCGGCTTGGGCCGGTCGTCGGTGTAGGGGCGCAGCCGGGACCCCTGGCCCCCGGCCAGCACGACGGCCTGGACGGGGCGGGAGGCGGCGGTGGGACGGGAGGAGGGGCCGGGATCGGTCATGCCCGCACTGTACGGGGCGGGCATGACCGCGCGGGCGGGCGTCACAGCGGGGGCGGGGGCCGCTGTGACGCCGGGTCGCTTCCGCTGCTGGTGCCGGTGCCGGGTCAGCCGTGGGCGGCGATGACCCCCGTGGCGTAGGCGGTGTCGCAGACGGGGCGGGCGAAGGACTGGGCGCGGGTGGGGCCGTAGATCTGGACCGCGGCGCGGCCCAGGGCGCGGGCGATGGAGGCGCAGTGCTTCGCGAGCGAGGGACGGCCGTTGACGGCCTCCTGGAGGTGGGTCAGGGCGACGCCCGGGTCCTTCTCCTGGACCTCGGTGAGCAGCTTGTCCCGCAGGACCTCGTGGGGTGCGCGGGGGGCGGCCGGCTTGGCGTCGGAGACGGAGGCGTCGGAGGCGGTGAGCACCGCGCCGCCGTCGGGGCTGCCCGACCAGCTGACGCGGGTGACCGCGAGGGTCCCGGAGAGCACCAGGACGACGGGCAGGACAAGGGCGAGGGAGCGGCCGATCCGGCGGGCGGGTCCCCGGCCGCGGCGCGCCGCTTCATCAGTGGAGTGCTTCACGGAGTGCTTCACGCGAGTGAGGGTAGCGCCCGGTGATGATTTGGCGACATTTAGTCACCAATTTGGGGGATGAAGTGGTGCCTCTTTCTGGGTACGAGGTTGACGTACGGTGCTCGAAATGTCTCGTATGCCGGGGTATTGCTCGACAGTCTGAGCGAACGGAAACGACCCCGCAGGGGGTTTGCGGGGTCGTTTCCGTCAATCTGTGGCGGGTGGCACCTCAGGTGTGGTGCCGCACAGCCCTGTTTGACCTGCGGCTCAGTCGGAGAGGCGGGCGCCGGTGGAGGTGGAGAAGACGTGGGTCTCGCCGGAGCGCGGGACGACGTTGAGCTGGCTGCCCTTCTCCGGGACGTCACGGCCGTTGACGCGGACGACGAGGTCCTTGGAGGTGTCGCCGAGCTTGGCGGTGCCGTAGACGTAGGCGTCGGCGCCGAGTTCCTCGACGACGTTGACGGTGACGGCGAGGCCCTCGTCGGACTCGGGGCCGGAGATGTCGAAGTGCTCGGGGCGGACACCGACGGTGACGGCCTTGTCGGTGGTGGCGGAGAGCGCGTCACGGTCGATCGGCACCACGCTGTTGCCGAACTTCACGCCGCCGTCGGTGATCGGGACCTCGACCAGGTTCATGGCCGGGGAGCCGATGAAGCCGGCGACGAAGAGGTTGGCGGGGCGGTCGTACATGTTCCGCGGCGAGTCGACCTGCTGGAGGATGCCCTTGTTGAGGACGGCGACCCGGTCGCCCATCGTCATGGCCTCGACCTGGTCGTGGGTGACGTAGACGGTGGTGATGCCGAGGCGGCGCTGGAGGGACGCGATCTGCGTACGGGTGGAGACGCGGAGCTTGGCGTCGAGGTTGGACAGCGGCTCGTCCATGAGGAAGACCTGCGGCTCCCGGACGATGGCCCGGCCCATGGCGACGCGCTGGCGCTGACCGCCGGAGAGCGCCTTCGGCTTGCGGTCCAGGTACTCGGTGAGGTCGAGGATCTTCGCGGCCTCTTCGACCTTCTGCCGGATCTCCGCCTTGTTGACGCCGGCGATCTTCAGGGCGAAGCCCATGTTGTCGGCGACGGACATGTGCGGGTACAGCGCGTAGTTCTGGAACACCATGGCGATGTCCCGGTCCTTGGGCGGCAGGTGGGTGACATCGCGGTCACCGATGCGGATGGCGCCGCCGTTGACATCCTCAAGCCCCGCGAGCATGCGGAGCGAGGTGGACTTGCCGCAACCGGACGGGCCGACCAGAACGAGGAACTCGCCGTCCTCGATCGCGATCTCCAGCGCGTCGACGGCGGGCTTGTCGGAGCCCGGGTAGACCCGGGTCGCCTTGTCGAACGTAACAGTGGCCATGGCTGTGAAGCCCCCTTCTACCGGCAGGAACGTGCCGGACGATCCGTTGTGGAAGGTGTAGCGCGGCCCACGACACGTGGACCGAATGTGGACGGTACCTTCCGTTCACCTGTTCTGTCAGTAGTCCGGGGCCTGTGAACTTCGCGGAAATTTTCGACGGGGGCGGGGCGGGAGGTGGGTACACTGCACGGGCACGCGCGACACACGCCCGCGTACGCCTCCTTAGCTCAGCTGGTCAGAGCGCCGCTCTTGTAAAGCGAAGGTCGTCGGTTCGAATCCGACAGGGGGCTCTGTGTGCACCTTGCTGACCTGGGATTTTGTTCTTGGGTGGCGCGCTATTCGGCCTCGGACTTCTTGTCCGGGGCCGTTTGCGTGGGCGGTGCGTGGGCGGACGCAGGTTCGATCGATGGCGAGATCGGCTTCCGGGAGGAGTGGCCGAGTGTTTCCTGGATCGCCTTCAGGCCGGCGTCGGCGGCGGGGTGAGGGGCGTCGCGCCGTGGCGGCGGTAGTGAGGGGGGTCGGTCAGATGAGAATGCATTTGTACGCGGACCTCGGCGCACGGGGGGTGTGGACGGCGGTGGGGGCCGGGAACGCGTCGCTCCGCCAGGCGGTGGGCCGCGGTGCGGCTGTGGCCGTCGATGCCGGGGTGAGGGTGGCGGTACGGACGGTCGAGGGTGTGGCCGCGGCGGCGTCCTGGGCGCCGACCGTGGATCCCAGGGCCACTGCCCCCACTATGGCTATGCCGAGCAGGGCGGAGTGTAGTGCGCGGTGGCTCACGGAGAGGGGGACCCTTCAGACCGGTGATCAGGAACAGGAAGATCATCGTCATCTATGGAGGATGCCGACGCCAAATCCCCTTATCCGTATAGGTAGTTCGAGGTCGCGCGGGACGCTGATCATGTGGGGAGAAGTGGTGTCAGGGCACGCCACCGAGCAGGTGACAGCCCTGTCCCCTGGGCTCGCGAGGTGTGATCCGGCGAAACCGGTTTTCCGCTCCCGTGGGTGTCTGCCCGGAGTCTGCAAGCTTCTTGCAAGGGCTTGGCAAGGGTTTCGTCCGGACTGTCGGGCATGTCCCCGGAGGCGGCGGGGTGGCCCGCGCATGGAGATGACTGGGGGACGTCGTGTCGGCGTTGGGGACGATGGAATCACAAGCAGGAGCGGTAGCGCGCCAGTATCGGACGGTTGTCGAGCGCAGGACGGTGCTCGCGGTGGCCCACACGGTCACCTACGCGAAGCGGCTCATCGACGTACTTTCCCACGTGGAAGGGGACTTCAGGATCCAGGTGGTGTTCACCGCGCCGCCGCACGTCTTCGGGCGCGAGGTACCGGCCTTCCTCGCGCGGCTGGGCTGCACTGTGCTGCCCTGGCAGGACGCCGTGCGCACGGAGTTCGATCTCGCGCTGGCCGCCGGGCGGGGCGGCGTCGAGCATGTGCGGGCGCCGCTGATCACCATGCCGCACGGCGCCGCCTACCTGAAGCGGGTGACGGGCCTGCGGGATGCCGACACGAACGGGGTGGCGGGGATGCGCCGCTCCGACCTGCTGCCTGCGGGGCGGGCCCCGGCCGCGGTGGTGCTGCCCCACCAGGCGGAACTGGCGGAGCTGGCGCGGCACTGCCCCGAGGCGCTGCCGTACGCCGAGGTCGTCGGTGACCCGGTGCACGATCTGATCGTCGCGAGCCTGCCGCTGCGCCGTCACTACCGGCGTGCGCTCGGGTTGCAACCGGGGCAGAAGCTGGTGGTGCCGGTCTCCACCTGGGGCCCGCAGTCCACCTTCGCGCGCTTCGAGGCCCTCTTGCCGCGGCTGATGTTCGAATTGCCCGGCGAGACGTACCGCACCGCCCTGCTCATGCACCCCAATGTCTGGTCACGGCACAGCGCTTGGCAGGTACGGGCGTGGCTCCCACGCTGCCGGGAGGCGGGGATGGCGCTCGTGCCGCCCGAGGCGGACTGGCGGAGCGTGCTGATCGCGGCGGACTGGATCATCGGTGACCACGGCTCCGTGACGCTGTACGGGACGCTCACCGAGGCGGCGCTGCTGATGACCGGCTCCCCCGAGGAGGAGATCAACCCGGCGTCACCTGCCGCCGCCCTCGCACAAGCCGCGCCGGCCCTGTCCGCGAGCCACCCGCTGCTGGAACAGCTGGAGTACACCGCGGCCGAGCGGCGCACGGAGGAGCGGGCGGCCATCGCCGCGCGGATCACGTCCGAACCGGGGCGCTTCGCCCGGAACATGCGGCGGTTGATGTACCGGGTGATGGATCTGGGTGAACCCGCCCACAGCCCGGTGACCGGCCTCTTGCCGGATCCCCCCTCCTTGGGGACGCTCACGGGGCCCTGGCGGGGGGCGGCATGAGCGCCTTCGTCACGGTCCACGCGTGGACAGTGCCTGCGGGGCCGCTTGCTCCCGGGGCACTCGGGTCGGGGTTCTCGGTGCTGGAGCGGGCCGCGTCGGGGGCGGGCGCCACCTGGCCGTCCTGCTCCGGAGGGGAATCCCCTGTGCTGCTGCTGCGCGTTCGGGCGGGCGGGCGGTGCCTTCTGCTGCTCGCGCGGCGGGGTCGCCCGGATGACGGGCCCGCGGCGCTCGACGAGCACTTCGTCGTGGACGCCGACCTCGACCCGGGTCTGCGGCGATCGGCCTTCGCCGACGTGGTGACGGCGAACCGGCCCCGGTCGGTCCGTACGGCCGGGCACCGGCTGGCGATGCTGGTCGCGCGGTGCCCCGCTGCCGCCCTCGTCGCAGTTCCCCTGGCGGGGGGCGGCTGGGCGGTCCGCACGCCTCGCGAGAGCCGGCCGGTGCTGCTGGCCCCCGCGGTGCCCCGGCATCCGCTGCTGCCCTCCTGCCTGCACGCCTGGCTGGTGGCAGGCGGGACCTTGGCCGCGCTGACGGACGCGTACCTGGTGGCGGGGCCCGCCGCGGGCGGGGTCACCCCGGCCCGAGCCCGCCCGGCGCCTCGTCCAGGAGATCTCGCAGTCGGCGGGCGTCGCCCGGACTGGTGACCTCGTAGCGGGTCAGCGCCTCGGTCCACAGGTTCCGGGCCGCGGTCCGGTCACCGTGTTCGTGTGCGCTGTGGCCGAGCATCTCCAGCGTGCGGGCCTGCCAGTGCACCGCTCCGGAGGAGGCGAAGACGGCGAGCGCCTCCTCCATCCGGGCGGTGCCGGCCCGGTGGTCGCCCGCGAGGGCCCGTGCCCGCCCGAGATAGGCGAGAGCGCGGGCCGCGTCGTGCGGGTCGTCCACGGCGAGCAGCTCTTGGTGGGCCCGGGTGAAGGCGGCCTCGGCCGCGTCGGTCCGGCCCGCGTCGAGCGCGATCTCGCCCAGGACGGTGCGGGCGAGGGCGACACCGCGCGGGTAGTCGCAGCCCTCCCACACCGTGATGGCCCGTTCCAGGTAGGGCACGGCCTCCTCGGGCCGGCCCGCCTCGCGGAGGCAGCGGCCCAGACCGAGCAGCGCCTGTCCGGCGTCCCTGACGTCGCCGGCGGCGCGGGCGGCGTTCAGGGACTCCTTGTACCAAGCGACGGACTCGTCCCGATGACCGGCGGAATTCAGTCCGATGGCACCGGAGTTGAGCATCTGCCGCACGGCTTCCGGATGCCCGTCGGCGCGGGCGGCGGCCAGCCCGATCCGGTGGGCCTCGATCCACAGGTCGTAGTGGCGCAGCCGGAGGAACAACGGCCACATGGCGTCGACCAGCTGCCAGGCGACGCGGTGCCAGCCGTGCGATGCCGCGGTTCGGGTCAGGGTCATGAGATCGTGCCGGTTGGCGTCCAGCCAGGCGAGTGCGCCGGGGTCGTCGGTGAACGGCTCGGCCGCGGCGAAGGTGTGCGCGTAGTCGCGGGGGAGTACGAACTGGGTGGGGGTCAGGCGCTGCTCGGCGGCGGTCGTGACCCACAGGTACCAGTCGCAGATCCGTCGGAGGGCCTCGTTGCCGGCAGCCGGGCCGTCCGCCGCACCCAACTCCCGGGCGTGGACGCGGACCAGGTCGTGGAAGCGATAGGTGTCGGGACCGATGTTCTCCACCAGGTTGGCCTCGGCCAGCTCGTCCAGCCCGCGGACGGCCCACCGCCAGGACTCGGCGCAGACCGCCGCCGCGGCCAGGACGTCGAAGGCGGGCAACGGCAGTTGGCCGAGCCGCCGGTAGAGCAGGGCGGAGCCGCTGCTGAGCACCGCGTACGACGCGTCCAGTGCCTTGCTCACCGTTGTCTCCCCCTCGATGTCGAGCGCCGCCAGTCCTTCCGCGCCGGGTGCCAGCGCGTCGGCGAGGGCCGCGACGGGCTGTCTGGGGCGAGCCGCGAGCCGCGCGGAGGCAAGGCAGAAGGCGAGCGGCAGCCCGGCGCACAGACTCACGACTCTCTCCACGTCGGGCAGTTCGCCCGCCACCCGGTCGGCGCCGATGCCCCGGGTGATCAGCGCCACCCCGTGCGCCGCGTCGAGCCCGGCCAGGTGGTGGAAGTGCGCGCCGTCCAGGACGAGTCCGGTCAGCCGGCGGCGGCTGGTCACCACCACCGCCCCGCCCGGTCCGGCGGGCAGCAGGGCGCGCACTTGCGCGGCGGTGAACGCGTTGTCGAGGATCACCGCGGCCTTCAGCCCCGCCGTCCGCGATCGCCACAGCGCCTGCTGGTCGGCGAGGTCGGCGGGTACCGATGTCGCGCCCAGCGAGCGAAGGAACCGGCCCAGCACCTCGCCCGGCGCGGCAGGGCCTTCCTCGGTGTGGCCGCGCAGGTCTGCGTAGAGCAGCCCGCCGGGGAAGTCGTCCGCGCGCCCGGCCACCCACCGGGAGACCAGGGTGGTCTTGCCGATGCCCGCCGGCCCGTCGATCACGATCAGCGGCACGCCCGTGTCCGCTCCGTCGTGCGGGGCCAGCAGCCCGTCCAGGGCTGCGAGGTCCGTTGCTCGATTCGTGAAATGGCCGGGAACCGGTGGGTGCTGACGGGGAACCACTGGAGGTATGGCATGCACATGAACACCACCCGTGATGTCCCGCGCCTGAATGGTGAACCCGCCCAACTGGGCTTCTCCGCCAATGCTGTTGCGATGTGTGCCCTGCGGCGATTCACTCATCGTGCCCCCTGCGTGGCGACCGCGGTCAGCCTCTGTCACTTGCGGTCTACCCCGAACAATCGCGTGCTGACGGGTGGGCGGTAGCACGGTCCGGCGAGGGACGGCTATTCGGACAGATGCTGCCGGGCCCGTTGGTGGGGGCCCACCCCGCATGTCATGCTCAGAATCAGGGTCGGACCAGCGAGGAGGGGCGCTGGTGGATATCCACTTACTCGGGCCAGTGGCACTGTGGGTCGACGGCGGACGCCTCGAACTCGGATCGGTGAAGGAGCGGGCCCTGCTGGCCGCCCTCGCCCTGGACATCGGGCGCCCGATGGCGCTGGACGCCCTCGTGGAGCGCATGTGGGACGGCGAACCGCCGCCGAACGCCCGCGGGAACGCGTACACCTACCTCTCCCGCCTGCGCGGACGGCTGCGCAAGGCCGACGAGACCCTCGGCGCACCACACATCGTCAGCCGCGCCCACACCTATACGCTCGAAGCCGACCCCGAGCGCGTGGACTGGCACCGCTTCCAGGGCCTTGTGCACGTCGCCGCGGGCACCGACGACCAGCGGGCCGTGGACCTTTTCCGCACCGCGGACGCGCTGTGGGCGGGCGATGCACTGGCCGGACTGCCCGGGGTCTGGGCCGAGACCACGCGGCGCACGCTTGCCGAACGCCGGCTCTCCGCCACCATCACCCGGATCGCGGCCGAACTGCGGCTCGGGCGGTTCCGGGGAATGGTGGCCGAGTTGTCCGACCTGGCCTCCCGGCACCCCGATGACGAAACGCTGCTGGGTCAGCTGATGCTCGCCCTGTACGGCAACGGGCGCTACACCGACGCCGTGCGCGTCTACGAGCAGGCGCGTCGCGCCCTGCTGCGGGACTACGGCGCCCGTCCCGGACCGGCACTGGAGCGGATCAACCGCGGTGTGCTCAACCATGTGCCCATGGCCGACCTGGTGCGAGCCGCCACGGCAACCGAGCGTGAGCCGGCGGTTGCCGCCACGGTCCGGCCGACCGGACCGATGCGGGACCATCCGCCGCGCAACCTCCCCAGCCAGCAGCCGCTCATCGGCCGGAGCGCGGAACTGCACGCACTCATCGACTCGCTGGACGGGACGGACGGCTCGGTGGTCCTGCTGGAGACCGTCCACGGCATGGCCGGGGTCGGGAAGACCGCCATCGCCGTGCACACCGCGGCCCACCTCGCGGACCGCTTCCCCGACGGCCAGATCTACCTCGACCTGCGCGCGCACTCCCCACTTCAGGAGCCGCTCGCCCCCGGTGCGGCGCTCACCACGCTCTTGCGCGTCCTCGGCGTGCCCTCCGCACACGTCCCGGTCGTTCTCGACGAGCAGGTCGACCTGTGGCGCAGCATGCTGGACCAGCGCAGTGCGATCGTCATCCTCGACGACGTGGCCGACGCCGAGCAGGTCCGGCCACTGCTGCCGGGCCCCACCAGGTCGCTGTTCATCCTCACCAGCCGCCGGCACCTCACGGGACTGCCCGCCGCCCGGTCCGTGCCACTGGACGTCCTGCCGACGGGTGACGCGATCACCCTGTTCCGCCGGTTCGCCGGGGAGCAGCGCACTCGCGATCTCACGGCGGTCGCCGAGATCGTCCGACTGTGCGGGCTGCTGCCGTTGGCCATCGAACTGGTCGCCAACAGGTTCCAGGCCCGCACCGCGTGGACGCTCGCCACCCTGCACGGACGGCTGGCCCGCACCCCGGGTCGACTCGGCGAGATCCACGACACCGCCGACCACGACATGGCACGGGCCTTCGACCTCTCCTACCGCACGCTGACCAGGTCGCAGCGCGTCGCCTTCCGGCACCTGAGCCTGCATCCGGGGTCGGACTTCACCGTCCCCGTGGCCGCCGCGGTCCTCGACCTGCCGGCGGACGCGACCGAGCGGCTGCTGGAGGGCCTGCTGGGCTGCCACCTGCTGCGCGAGCCAGTACCGGACCGGTACCAGTACCACGACCTGCTGCGGGAGTACGCGCACCGGCTGGCCCACTCCGAGGACGACGACGAGACGCGGGACGAGATCGCGCGGCGGCTGATCGGTTTCTACGTCCAGGCGGTCGAGCGGGCCGACCGTCTCGCGTTTCCCCGGCGGCTGCGCGTCACCGAGGACCCGGCCCCCGGCGCGCCCGCCCACGGCCCTGTCTGGCCCGACGCCCCCTCCGCCCGATCGTGGCTGGCCGCCGAGAGGGAGAACATGCTGGCGGCCGTGCGCTTCGCCGACGGGCTGGGCCACCCGGCCCCGTCCGCCCGTGTCGCCTTCTGCCTCGCGGCATTCCTCAACGCGGAGTGCTACTGGCAGGAAACCGTGGATGTGCTCCAGCCGGCCGTCGCACAAGGGGCAGGGACGGAGCACCGGCCGGAGGAACTGTGCCGCGCACTGCTCGACCTGTCGGACGCGCTCGCGAGCACCGGGCAGTACCCGGAGGCCGCCGAAGCCGGACGCAGAGCGCTGCGGATCGCCCGCGACACCGGTGACGAGGACGCGGAGGCCGAGGCGTTGCGCGCGGTCGGGGCGATGGAGTGGCACCGCGGGGAACACGCCTCAGCGCTCGACCACTTCCAGCGGGCCTACGCGATCAAGCTGGCCTCCGGAGACGTCTGGTACCAGGCCCGCCTCCACAACAACATGGGAGTCGCACGGCTCCACCTCGGCGACAACGACGGAGCCTTCGCCCACTTCGAGAACGCCCGGGACGGATTCGCGCGGACCGGCGACCAGAGGTCGGCTGCGATCGCCTTGAACAACATCGGCGACAGGCTCTTCCGCACCAGACAACTCGACCGGGCCCGGGAGGCGTTCGAAACGGCCGTCTCCTTGCTGACCGCCGTCGGCAATCGCTACGAGCAGGCCACAGCCCGGCTCAGCCTCGCCGACGTCCTGACCGAACTCGGCGACACGGCCGGCGCGTTGACTCTGTGCCGGGACGCCCTGCCCGTGTACCGGTCGCTCGCGGACCGCAAGAGCCAGGCCGACACCCTCATCAGCATGGGCGAGGCACACCGCCGTCAGGGTGACCGCGACGAGGCGGTCGGCCTCCTCACCGAGGCCCTCCGTCTCGCCCAGGACATCGGTGCCGCCCACCAGGAGATCCAGGCGCTTCGCGGCATCGGTCAGAGCGAGTTCGAAGCGGGACGGTTCGCCGCCGCCGAGGAGCACCTGCGGTCCTCGGCCGAGACGGCCGCGAGGACACAGGCACTGGACGAGGCGGTGGAAGCGCAGATCGTGCTGGCCGAGGTGCACCTGGCCGCGGGCGACCCGGCTGCGGCACATGCTGAGCTGCGCACAGCCCTCGCCACAGCCGAGGCACAGGACCACCGCAAGACGGACGCCATCCATCGCCGTCTCCAGGAACTGGCAGGCCACCCGGACATCTGACCGCCGGGCGGGAGGGCTACCGGGGTGCCGACGAGCCAGAAGGTGGTTGCCACGCGGTGGGCGCGCAGGGTCGGCGGTGGACAGCGGGTGGGCAGGCGGTGGAAGCCGGTGGACCGATGCGCGGGGCGGGGGGCGGGGCCCGGAGGTGCTCGTCCAGGGTGAGGCGGAGGTTCGACAGGTGGGACAGGTCGGGGGCGCAGGCCGGTCAGGACGAGTCCGTCGCCGGCCCGCTCCACCGCCCGGGTGCGGAAGCCGGTGACGGCAGGGTCGGTCAGGTCGGGGACGCGGTGGGAGATGTGGTCGGTGGTGGCTCGTTCGACGGGTGCGGGGAGGCTGCCGGCGCTCATCGGGGCGGGGCGGGGCGGGACGAGGTGCCGGAGGCGTCGAGGATGCGGGCCCCACCGCCGTCGGGTGCGGTGATGCGCAGGGTGGGAAGAGCCGGACGGGCGCTCAGCGGACGGTCGGGGGTGCGGAGTAACGATGATGGTGCCGATGGCTGTGGAGCACGCCGATCAGGTGCTGGGGATCTACCAGGCCGGTATCGAGGAGGGCGACGCCACCTTTGAGACCAGGGCGCCGACCTGGGAGGTGTTCGACGCGGCGAGGCTGCCCGAGCATCGTTTCGTGGTCCTCGGTGAGGAGGGCGGGGTGATGGGCGGGGTGATGGGCTGGGTCGCCGTCGGAAGGGTCTCGGAGCGGGGCGCGTACGCGGGGGTGGTCGAGCACTCCGTGTACGTCCATCCCGCCGCCCGTGGGCGGGGTGTCGCCGGGGTGCTGCTGAACGCGCTGGTCGCCTCTACGGAGGCGGCCGGGATCTGGACCATCCAGTCCGGGATCTTTCCCGAGAACGCCGCGAGCCTCGCGCTGCACGGACGGGCCGGGTTCCGGGTCGTCGGTATCCGTGAGCGCGTCGGGTGTCTGCGTGGGGTGTGGCGTGATGTCGTTCTGGTCGAGCGTCGCAGTTCTGTCGTCGGCTGACGTTCGTCCGGGCTGGTGGTTCGGCTGGGGGAGGGCGGGGGCGGTCGGGGTGGCAGGGGTCAGTGGGGCGGGGTGGTTCGGTCGTGGGTGGTGAACTTCCGCCGCCAGGCCAGGGACACGTACACCAGCGCCACCAGCACCGGCACCTCGATGAGCGGGCCGACGACGCCGGACAGGGCCTGGCCGGAGGTGACGCCGAAGGTGGCGATGGCGACGGCGATGGCCAGCTCGAAGTTGTTGCCGGCGGCGGTGAAGGCGAGGGTCGCGGTGCGGTCGTAGGGGAGTCCGATGGCCTTGCCGAGGGCGAAGGTGCCGAACCACATCACCGTGAAGTAGATCAGCAGGGGGAGGGTGATCCGGGCGACGTCCAGGGGCCGGGAGGTGATCGTCTCTCCCTGGAGGGCGAAGAGGATGACGATGGTGAACAGCAGGCCGTACAGCGCCCAGGGGCCGATCTTCGGGAGGAACTTCGCCTCGTAGGCGTCGTGGCCGAGCCGCTTCTCGCCGATACGGCGGGTGAGGAATCCGGCGAGGAGGGGGACGCCGAGGAAGATGACGACGTTCAGGGCGATCTTCCCCATCGAGATGTCGAGGTTCTCGCCGTCGCCGAGGCCGAGCAGGCCGGGGAGCAGATCGAGGTAGAACCAGCCGAGCACACCGAACGCGACGACCTGGAAGACGGAGTTGAGGGCGACGAGGACGGCCGCCGCGTCGCGGTCCCCGCAGGCGAGGTCGTTCCAGATGATGACCATCGCGATGCAGCGGGCCAGGCCGACGATGATCAGGCCGGTGCGGTACTCGGGCAGGTCGGGGAGGAAGATCCAGGCCAGCGCGAACATCAGCGCCGGACCGGCGACCCAGTTGATGAGGAGTGAGGAGACCAGCAGTCTGCGGTCGCCGGTGACGGCGTCGAGCCGGTCGTAGCGGACCTTCGCCAGGACCGGGTACATCATGATCAGCAGGCCGACGGCGATGGGCAGGGAGATGCCGCCGATCTCGACCGCGGCGAGGGCGTCGTCCAGGCCGGGGACCGCGCGGCCGAGCCCGAGGCCGAGGGCCATGGCGAGAAGGATCCAGACGGCGAGGAAGCGGTCGAGGGGTGACAGGTTTGCCGTGATGGGGGGTGGGTGATCGGTGGACCCCGTGGTGGGTGCGGTGGGCGCGGGGGTTTCGGGGTCGGTCATGGGCAGGCGCGCTTGCTGCCTGCCGCGTCGCGGGCGGACTCGGCGAGTTCGGCGAACTGCTCCGAGAGCGCGGCGAGGACGTCCGGGCGGAGTCTGTAGTACGTGTACCGGCCGCATGGTTCGGTGTCCACGACACCGGCGTCGCGCAGCACCTTGAGGTGGTTGGAGAGGTTGGTCTGCCGTGCGCCGGTCTCCTCGACCAGGTGCGTGGTGCAGAGGGTCTCCTGGGCCAGGAGGGTGACGATCCGGAGGCGGAGGGGGTCGGCCAGGACCCGCAAGAGATCAGTGTCGACTGATGTCAGCATGGGCTGATACTTTCATGTCGGTTGAGGGTGATGGGGGTGGGGGTGGGGTGGGGTGGGAGTGGGGGGCGGTGTCGGGGGGCGGGGGTGATGGCAGGGGGGTGGTGTCGGGGCGAGTTCATGCCGGACTGGGTTGATGCGGGTCTGCGTTGATGCTGGTCTGGGTTCATGTCGGCCAGGGTTGATGCCCGGTCTGAGCTGATGCCCGGCCAGGGTTGATGCGGACCTGGGTTCCTGTCGGGCTGAGTTGACCCCTGGGGGCCGTACCCGGTCTCCGCCGGATCCGTAGAACGAGCAGTTTGAAGGGCCTTCGTGACCATGTCCCCGCTCCCTGATCGGCCAGATCTCCCCGCCCTCCCCGCCCTGCCCGATTACCGTCTGGCCGCCGGTATCGCCCGCCTGGCCATGCGTCACCGCGGCCACTTCTCGCCGGAGACCATCCAGCGTCTGGTCACCGACTCCTACGACCGCCTCGCCGTTCGCGCCCGCGTCCGCGCCCACCTCGTCGTGCTCGCCGAGCAACTGGCCGCCGAACGCCTCGACGCCCTCGCCCATATCGACGGCGCCTCCGGCACCGGGTTGCCGCGCGTGCTGTTCGTGTGCGGGCACAACGCCGGGCGCTCCCAGATGGCGGCGGCCCTCCTCCATCACCGGGCGGACGGCCGGGTCGCCGTCTCCTCCGCGGGCACCGACCCCGGCCCCGGGGTCGAGCCCGTCGTCGCCCTGGTTCTGACCGAGGTGGGTATCGACCTCTGCGACGCCTTCCCCAAGCCGCTCACCGACGAGATCGTCCGCGCCGCCGACATCGTCGTCACCATGGGCTGCGGCGATGCCTGCCCGGTCGTGCCCGGCCGTCGCTATCTCGACTGGCCGCTCCCCGACCCCGAGGCCGCCCCGATCGCCGTCGTGCGCGCCATCCGCGACGACATCGACGCCCGTGTCACCGAACTCCTCGGCTCTCTCATCCGAGACTGACCTCCCCCTGCGAAGGAAGCTCCCGATGTCCGCGCTCGCCCATCCCCTCGCCTCCGTCCTGTTCGTCTGCGTCCACAACGCCGGTCGGTCACAGATGGCCGCCGGGTTCCTCACCCATCTCGCGGGTGATCGTGTCGAGGTCCGCTCGGCCGGTTCCCTGCCGGGTGATCAGGTGAACCCGGCCGCTGTCGAAGCCATGCGGGAAGTCGGCATCGACATCTCCGCCGCCACGCCGAAGATCCTCACCACGGAGGCCGTCCAGGCGTCCGACTACGTCATCACCATGGGCTGCGGTGATGCGTGCCCGGTCTTCCCCGGCAAGAGGTACGTCGACTGGGTGCTGGAAGACCCGGCGGGCCGGGGTGTTGAGGGGGTCCGGCCCATTCGCGACGAGATCAGGGGCCGTGTTGAGGGTCTTGTGGCGGAGATCGATGCGGGGGGAGAGGGGAGGGGGAGGGGGCGGCAGGGTTGACTGATTAGGGGTGCGGCGGCGTTGACGGGGCTGTTTGGTGAGCGGGTGGTGTCGGGTGGTGACGGGGGTGTGGCGTGGGTCGGGTGGGTGGCTGGGTGGTGACCGACCTGTGTGTGTGGGGTGGGCGTGGGGTGGTGGAGGGCTTCGGTTCTCGTTCTGGTTGACCTGCTCGTTGTCGTCTCCCTCACCGTCGGCATCCTTGCCTCCTCCACCGTGCTGATCGGCTTCGGGCTGGACTCGGTCATCGAGGTCTCCTCGGCCTCCGTGGTGGCCTGGTAGTTCTCCGCCCGCGAGCATGTGGTGCGCGAGGCTGGGAGACGACGACCCTGCGGATCATCGCCGTGTCCTTCTTCGCGCTCGCCGCGTACGTCACCGCCGAGTCGGTCCGCGCCCTCGCCGGTGGAACCGAGGCCGGGCACTTCACCATCGGTGTCGTCATGGCCGCGCTCTCCCGCGCCGTGATGCCGTTCCTGTCCACGGCTCAGCGCCGGGCGGGCCGGGAATTGGGCTCAGTGTCCGCCGTCGCCGACTCCCGTCAGACGTTGCTGTGCGCGTATCTCTCCGCGGTTCTGCTTCTTGGTCGCTGGCCGACAGCCTCCTTGGCTGGGCCTGGGCCGAGCCTGCCGCCGCCCTTGTCATTGCCGGTGTCGCTGTCAAGGGAGACCGCGATGCTTGGCGGGGTGAGGGTCGCTGCGCGGTCTCCGTCGCCGGTACTCCGGCGGAGAGGGGCGTCTGCGGCTGGGGAGTCGGGTGGGATTGCTGCGGTTGGGCGGCCAGGTGGGGAGAAGGGGCTGGGTCGGAACTCTCCGCGAGCTGTTGACCTGTGGTTTTGTGAGGATCAGCCTCGCGTGCGTGGCGGCGTCACCTCGCGCGGGCAGGACAGCGCCGCCGTGATGAAGCGGGCGGCCGGTATCCCGCCCGTCCGGTCACGGGTGCGGGGCGCGAGCGACATGTGATCCGTCGCCTCGGGCTCCCGTAGACGGCGTGCAGCGCGTCGATGTCGTCGATGGTCGGCTAGGGGCGGTGGACCGGGTGCATGGGCGGGCGCCTATCGCCGGGTTTCCGGCGTGGAGGGGCCCTGAGACGGGGTGCCGTACGTCTCCCTCCGCCCGGGTAGGGGGTGACCCGATGGGCCCCGGCCCTGCCCTCGAAGGGGCCCGGGTGACCCTCGTCCAGGCCGCCCACCACGGCATCGCCCGCGCCGCGCGCCTCCGTCCAGGGCCTCGACCTGCCCGCCCCCGTCCCCTATGAGGTCCGGTTCCGGTACTCCGCCGACGCCGACAGCCGGGGACCCTCGGACCTTCCCGGCAGACAGTCACCGGCTGAGCAGCCCGGCAGACAGTCACCCTCAGCCCCCTGACGCCCCAGTCCCCCTGACGCCCCAGTCCCCTCACCCCCACCCCCTCACCCACCTCCCGATCTCCACCACCTCCGCCCCCACCACCCCCACCACCCCCTCCCCACCCCCGATATCCCACAAGCAGTTCTGAAGCACCCGCCCCAGCGTCCAGGCCCGTGCCCGTTCCCGGTCCAGGGACAGTGCGTCCGTCAGGGCGTCCAGGCGCCAGGGGATGTCGGGCGGGTCGAAGCGGTTGGCGAGGGCGGGGTAGAGGTCGAAGCCGGGGTCGCCGGCGAGCGGCTTGGGGTCGATCGCCAGCCAGGGGGCGCGCTCCGCGCCGAGGACGTTCCCGTAGTGCAGGTCCCAGTGCAGGAGACGGTCCCCGGACTGCGGCAGTACCTCCCGTACGGCCGCCGCGCAGTCGGCGACCAGGCGGCGGACGGCGGGGTCCGGGACGCGGCGCAGGGCCCAGGGGGTGCGGTCGAGCATCTCGGCCGCGATGTCCCGGAGGGTCCGCGTGCCCTCCGGTGCCGGGAGCCGGGTGAGGTGGGCCAGGAGACGGGCGATGACGGTGACCGCCTCGTGGGGGTCGGGGAGCTGGGCGAGGGTGCGGGCCGGGTCCAGGCGTTCCAGAAGCAGCGCGCCGGTCGCCGGGTCGTGGGCCAGGAGGCGGACCGCGCCGTCGCCGTCCCAGGCGCGCAGCGCCGCCGGTTCGGCCGCGGTCTCCTCGTCGCGGAACGGGAGCTTCAGGACGGCGGGGGTGGTGTGGGGTGCCTGGACGACCGGGAGGACCAGCGCCGTCATGCCGCTCATCGGCGGGCCGTCGGGGCGGAGGTTCCAGTGGTCCAGGGTGTGCGCCGCCAGGGCGGGCAGGCCGGCCAGGAAGGCGCGTCCGGCCTCGCCGTTGTACCGGGCCTGCGCGGTGGCCAGTTGCTCCGGGATCTCGATCACAGCCCGGACCCTACGGGCGTTGCCGGCGTTGCCGCGCTGTCCCACCGTCATTCATTTCTCCGGGTCCCGGCGTCGAGCGACACCTCGAAAAACACGAAATCCGAAGGAGACAGGCGCCCTGGCCACGGGTTACCGTCCCGGCCATGAGCAGCAGTGTCGTGAACGGTGGTGTCTCCTTCTGGTACGCCCAGGACGGCTTCCCGCCGCCCCGGGAGCCGCTGCCCGGTGACTCCGAGGCGGACGTGGTGATCGTCGGCGGCGGGTACACCGGGCTGTGGACGGCGTACTACCTCAAGCGGGCCGCGCCCTTTCTGCGGATCACCGTGCTGGAGCAGAAGTTCTGCGGCTACGGGGCCTCCGGGCGCAACGGCGGCTGGCTCTACAACGGCGTCGCGGGCCGCGACCGGTACGCGAGACTGCACGGCAAGGACGCCGCCGTACGGCTCCAGCGGGCCATGAACGACACCGTGGGCGAGGTGGTGCGGGCCGCGGCGGCCGAGGGCATCGACGCCGACATCCACCAGGGCGGTGTCCTGGAGGTGGCGTGCACCCCGGCCCAGCTCGCCCGGCTGAGGGCGCACCATGCGCACGAGCTGTCGTACGGGGAGCAGGACCGCGAGCTGTACGGGGCCCGGGAGACGGCCGCCCGGGTGCGGGTGAGCGACGCCGTCGGCTCGTCCTGGACCCCGCACGGGGCCCGGATCCACCCGGTGAAGCTGGTCACCGGGCTCGCGGCGGCCGTCGAGGCGCTCGGCGTGATCATCCATGAGTCGACGCCGGTCACCGAGATCCGGCCCCGGCACGCGGTCACCCCCTCCGGCACCGTCCGGGCGTCGTACGTGCTGCGCTGCACCGAGGGCTTCACCGCCTCCCTCAAGGGCCAGCGGCGCACCTGGCTGCCCATGAACTCCTCGATGATCGCCACCGAACCGCTCACCGACGAGCAGTGGGCCGCCGTCGGCTGGGACGGCCGCGAGACCGTCGGCGACCTGGCCCACGCCTATATGTACGCCCAGCGCACCGCCGACGGGCGGATCGCGCTCGGCGGGCGCGGAGTGCCGTACCGCTTCGGCTCGCGCACCGACAACGACGGCCGGACCCAACCGGCGACGGTGGCCGCGCTGCGCGAGATCCTGGTGCGGATGTTCCCGGCGCTGGCCCCGGTCCGGGTCGCGCACGCCTGGTCGGGGGTGCTGGGCGTACCGCGCGACTGGTGCGCGACCGTCACCCTGGACCGGTCGACGGGGCTCGGCTGGGCGGGCGGTTACGTCGGCTCCGGGGTCGCCACCGCCAACCTCGCCGCCCGCACCCTGCGCGATCTCGTCCAGCAGGACTCGGGGCAGGGCGGGCCGACCCCGCTCACCGATCTGCCGTGGGTCGGCCACCGGGTCCGCAAGTGGGAGCCGGAGCCGCTGCGCTGGCTGGGCGTCCAGGGCATGTACGCCACCTACCGCGCGGCCGACCGGCGGGAGGTCACGGCACCGGGCGCGGGCACCTCCCGGCTGGCCCGGATCGCGGACCGGGTGGCGGGGCGGGACTGACCCGGGGGCCCGTCAGGAGGGCACCCGAGCATTACCTGTGCATTACCTGTCGTACACATGTGTCACCATCCCCTCACCGCTGTATCAGGCGCCTCAACTGCCACCGATCCTGGGGGGATTGCATGACCGATGTCGTCTTCGGGCCGATCAGAAGAAGACGGGAGAGATGGGAGAGACGGGAGAGATGGGAGGGAGGGGAGGGGCGTCGGCGGCCGGGTGCCGTCCCCATCGGGCGCGACCCCATCGGGCTCGTCCCCATCCGGCGCGCCCCCATCGGGCTCATCGCCGTCGTCTCCCTCCTCGCCTCGCTGCTCACCCTCACCACCGCCACCGCCACCGCCGCCCCGGCGACTACCACCCCTGCCACCCCTGCCGCCCCCGCTCAGGCCGACTGCGCGCCCCTCGCCCTCGCCCCCTTCGGGGATCCCGGTGACGCGGTCGGTACCGCGGACATCCCGGTCGACGGGACCGCCTGCTTCGCCGTGAGCGTCCCGGCGGCCGGGCTGCATCTGGCGTCGCTGAAGGACCCGAGGAGCAGCTCGTACACGCGGCTGACCGCGGCCGACGGCACCCCGGTGGAGTGCGACGGGGAGCGGGTCCGGAACACCTGCCAGGTGCCCGCCGCCGGGGACTACACCCTCACGGTCACCAACCACGGCTGGGAGACCACCGGCATCCAGCTCACCCTCGTCCCGCTCGGCACGACCACCGGCGGCTGCTTCGCCCCGGTCGGCACCGGCTGGGAGGCGCCCACGGTCAGCCGCTGGGCGGGTAGCCCGGTGCAGGTCGACTGCCAGCCCTTCACCGGCGAGCCCGGCGAACGCGTGCTGCTCAGCCGGAACACCCGGGCCTACGGGAGTATCACCCCCTGGATCACCGACACCACCGGCGCCCGGATCTGCCCGCGCGTCTCGGGGGACGACGAGCACTGGGCGTCCTGCGTCCTGCCCGGCGACGGCCCCTACCGGGTGATCTCCCAGGTCACGGAGGCCGATCGGGGCTTCCCCGCCGAGTACGCGGTCAAGGCCCGCTCGCTGTCGGATCCGCGTGGCTGCCGGGCCGCCGCCGTCCGCCCCTACGGCCCCCTGGACGGCCTGGACTTCCGTACCGACCCCTGCTTCACCTTCACCGTCGACCGGGCCCGTGATCTGCTGGTCCACGCGGTGGACACGGAATCCGCCCGGCCCGTCATGGTGTTCGGCCCGGCCGGGACGATCGCCTGCCGGGCCGCCGACCCCTGCCGTCTGCCCGCCGCGGGCCGCTACACCGCCGTCCTGGACGAGGCGTACGTCTTCAACGACATCCCGGACGATCTGCTGCTCCACGACCGGGCCTCCACCGCCGGTTGCGTGCCGACCGGCACCGGGCTGTACCGGGGCGAGCTGAAGTCGCCCGGACAGTACGACTGCCTGGCGCTGGACCTGCCCCTCGGCGCCCGGCTGGCCGCGCTGACCCCGCTCGCCGTCTCCGGCGTCGATGTCGAGGTGGAGGTCGTGGACGCCACCGGCACCGGCCAGTGCTCCTCCTCCCAACTGGCGGTCGGCGACTGCGCGCTGACCGGCACGGCCCCGTACCGGATGCTGGTGCACACCGAGGACGGCGGCGAGGGCGCGATCGGCGCCTACTCCCTCGCCCTGTACCGCACCGACGGCGCGAGCGGCTGCCCGGCACTGCCCGCCGGTTCGTTCGCCGACGGGGGCGACCGGGCCGCCTTCACCACCGGCGCCGGGGTCTTCGCGCACTGCTTCACGGTCCCCGCCGCCCCGGACACCCGGACCGAACTGTTCCAGATGACCGCCACCTCGGGCGGGATCGGCGCCCGGTTCTCGGTCCTGGACGGGTCCGGCGGCAGCGTCTGCGACCGGTCCACCGCCATCGACGGCTGACCACCTGCCGGCTGACCGCCGGTCAGGGCCACACCGTGCTGGTCACCGGCCGCGACCAGAGCGCCGCCTACACCCTGGCCCGGCGGGACATCACCGCGGGCGCCAAGGGCTGCGCCGCCAGCGCGGCGGGCCGGGTCGGCGGGCCCTCCCTGGCGGGCACGTCCGGCGGCCCCGGCACCCTGCGCTGCCACCGGATCACCACCCCCGCCGCCACCGACATCGTCCACGCCGACGTACGGGACGCGCAGGGCACCGCCAACCTCGCGGTGTTCGCCGGGAACGGCGACAGCGTCTGCTCCTACCGCAACCGCTCCTGCGGGCTGACCGGCTCCACCAGCTACCAGGTGTTGGTGCAGACCCCGATCACCCTCCCGGCCGCCCCCGCCTACCGGCTGGACGCCCTGCGGATCGCCACCGCGGACGGCCCGGCCCCCGAGTGCGCCCGGGTGCCGTCGGTGGCCTACGGGTACGGGCCGGTCACCGGCACCCTCGACGAGTCCCGCACGGCGATGTGCGCGGCCCTCCCGACCGCCGGGTACGACCGCTTCGCGGTGGACATCACCGACACCACCGACACCACCGGCGCCACTACGAAGGCGGTGCCCGCGCTCTACAACGCCGCCGGGACCAACGGCTGCGGCCGGTCCTCCAACGGCTGGGAGTGCGCGGCGGGCGGCTCGACCTCCGGGGCCGCCCCCAGCGTGCTGCTGCTCGGCCTGCCCGAGCAGGCGTCCCGCACCGCCTACCGCGCCACCCTCACCTGCCGCGCACCGCTGTGCGGGCCGGACCGGGTCGCGGTCACCGGGATCAGCCCCGCCACGGGCGTCTCCGGCACCAAGGCGCAGGTCACCGTCACCGGCACCGCGCTGGGCCCGGCCACCGAGGTCCGGATCAGCGCGAACGGCAGGACGATCAGGTCGGTGCCCGCCTCGGTCGCCCCCGACCACCGGTCGGTGACCGTGACACTCGATCTGACCGGCGCCGCGCCCGGCTCCTGGAACGTCAGTGTCTTCGCGGGCTGCTGCGAGTTCCCGCGCGGCACCTTCACGGTGACCGAACCTCAGCTGACCAGCACCGGCGCACCCAAGGTGACCGGTACCGCCAAGACCGGCGCCAAGGTGAGCGCCGATCCGGGCACCTGGTCGGCGGCGCCCACCTCGTACACGTACCAGTGGAAGGCGGACGGGCGGGTGCTGGCCGGGGCGACCGGGAAGACGTACACCGTGCCCGCCTCGGTCGTCGGCAAGAAGCTGACGGTGACCGTGACCGCCCTCCGGAGCGGCTGGCGCAGCGGGTCGGCGACCTCGGCGCCGGTGACCGTGGCGAAGGGGGACGCGCCGAAGGCGTCCAAGGTCCCGGTGATCACCGGGACGGCGAAGGTGGGCCGGACACTGAAGGCCGGCAAGGGCACCTGGAGCCCGGCGCCGACCTCGTACTCCTACCAGTGGTACGCGAACGGCCGGGCGATCGGCGGGGCCACCAAGTCCTCGCTGGTGCTGAAGTCCGCGCAGCGGGGCAAGAAGATCACCGTGAAGGTGACCGCCAAGCTGACCGGTCACAAGGACGGATCGGCGGTGAGCAAGGCGACGAAGCCGGTGGTGAAGTGACGCGCCGCTGAGCGGTGATGGGGCGTCCCCCGGACGAACGGGGGGCGTCCTCCGGACGAACGGGGGGCGCCCTTCGGGGCTCAGCGCACCGACTCCGGGTCCGGGACCGTGCTGCTGGTCCGCGACTCGTACTTCGGGGCCTTCGCCGTGACCATCAGACCGGCCACCAGGGCCGCGAGGACCATCACACCGGCCGCCCACCAGATCGCGCTGGTGTAGCCGTGGACCGTGCCCTCGGCGACGACCCGGGCGCGGTCGGCGGGGTTGAGGAGATGGGCGGTGATGTAGGCCGTCGTGCTGGTGGTGGCGATGGTGTTCAGCAGGGCGGTGCCGATGGAACCGCCCACCTGCTGGGAGGTGTTGACGGTCGCCGAGGTCACCCCGGAGTCCTCGGGGGCGACCCCCGCGGTGGCCGTGGCGAAGACCGGCATGAAGGTCAGGCCCATGCCCAGGCCCATCAGCGTCAGGGCCGGGAGGATCTCGCTGGCGTAGTCGGAGTGGACCGTGATCCGGGTCAGCAGCAGCATGCCGGCCGCCGCGAGCAGCATGCCCGGCACCATCAGGGTGCGCGGCGCCACATGCTGGAGCAGCCGGGCCGAGATCTGGGTCGAGCCGATGATGATGGCCACCGTCAGCGGCAGGAAGCCCAGACCGGTCTTGACCGGGGAGTAGCCCAGGATGACCTGGAGGTAGTAGGTCAGGAAGAGGAAGAGACCGAACAGGCCGATGGTGGCCAGGGTCATGGTGAGGAAGCAGCCCGCCCGGTTGCGGTCCTTGATGATGTGCAGCGGCAGCAGCGGCCGGGGCGCCCTGGTCTGCCACCACACGAACGCCACCAGCAGCGCGACACCGCCCGCGAACAGCCCGAGGACCAACGAGTCGGTCCAGCCGCGCGACTCGGCCTCGCTGAAGCCGTACACGATCGCCACCAGGCCACCGCAGCCGAGGACAGCGCCGGGGATGTCCAGCCGGGCGCCGGGCTGGCCGGGCTGCTCGTGCAGCAGCGACAGCGCGCCGAACACCGCGATGATCGCGATCGGTACGTTGACGTACAGGCACCAGCGCCAGTTCAGATACTCGGTGAGCAGTCCGCCGACGATGAAGCCGATCGCCGAGCCGCTGCCCGCGATGGCCCCGTAGATACCGAACGCCTTGCCGCGCTCGCGGGGGTCGGTGAAGGTCGTCGTCAGCAGGGACAGCGCGGAGGGCGCGAGGACGGCGGCGAAGACGCCCTGGAGGGCGCGGGCGCCGAAGAGCATCCCGGAACTGACGGCGGCCCCGCCGAGCGCCGAGGCCCCGGCGAAGCCGATCAGCCCGATCACGAAGGTACGTCTGCGGCCCACCAGGTCGGCGATCCGGCCGCCGAGCAGCAGCAGACCGCCGAAGGCGAGGGTGTAGGCGGTGATGACCCACTGCCGGTTGCCGTTGGACATCCCCAGGTCGGCCTGGGCCGACGGGAGCGCGATGCTCACGATGGTCGCGTCCAGGACCACCATCAGCTGGGCGAGGCCGATGATCACCAGCCCCCACCAGCGGCGGGGGTCGTGCGGCGCGGCGGGCTCACCTGTCCGGGTTGTCCGGGTGCCACTCACTCCGTCAGTCGACCATGGATACCACCCACCCGCATCCGGGACGGAACCCCGGCCGGGGGCTTTTGCTGAGGCTTTGTCGGGGTGTGGGGTGGGGTGTTCTCGGGGGGTGGGGGCGGTGTTTTCCGGGGGTGTGTGGCGGGGTCGGGGGCGGGTGCTCTCCGGGGGTGTGTGGCGGGTCGGGGGTGTTGCTCTCCGGGAGGTGTAGCAGCGGCCGTCGGGGGTGGTGCTTTCCGGGAGGTATGTGGCGGGGTCGGGGCGATGCTCTCCGGGGGGCGTCGCGGGTCGGGGGCGGCGGAGCCGCGGGGCGCCGGTCCTCGTATGGTTCGACTTCTCCCCATGCGTTTCGACTTCACCCCATACGAGAGGAACGATGCCGTGCTCGGCTACTGGCTGGCGGTCGTCCGACGGCTGGCCCTGCCCGCGCTGGCGGCCGGCGTGGTGTGCGCGGCTGCCATGACCGCCGTGCTGGTCCTGGGCGACGGCACGCCCTGGAGCGGGGCCGTCCCCCAGGCCCTGGCCGTGGGCGCGGTGGTCGCCCTCGCTGCCGTGCTGTCCACCTCCACCGCGGTGAGCGCGGCCCGCACGGCCCGCCGGTACGGGTTCACGCTCGGCCCCGAAGCCGTGGCCCTGCCCTCTGTCCGTGAGGTGCGGGTACCCGCCATCGCGGGCAGGACCGCCTTCCAGCTGACGGACAGCGTGCGGCACGCGGTCGAGAGGGACCCCGTCCTGCGGTTGGACGAGATCACCGCGTTCGGGCACGGCACCCTGGATCTGACCCTGCGCGGGCCGTCGGACACGACGGTTTCCGTACAGGTCCGCGTCACGACCGGGGCAGAGGGGACGGCCGCCGTCGTGGAGGCGCGTCCGGCGGCCACGTACAAACGGCTGGACGCCGCGGCCTGCTGGGTCGTCGCCCGCGCCGTCGAGGAGCGCGTGGCGCAGACCCTGCGCGCCGAGGCCGCGGACGGCACCGCCGCCCGCTGACACCGGGCCGCCCGGGTGCGTCCGGGGGGACTACCGGGTCACCGGCAGGTAGTCCCGCTCTCCCGCTCTCCCGCCCGCTCGCACGCTCTCCCGACTCTCCGAGCTCAAGCCCCCTTGAGGTCAAGGCGGTCGTCGTCCCGCTGCCCCCGGGGGTGTACGGTCCCGTCCCGGCCCAGCGCCAGCGACACCGCCGTCAGCGCGCTGGTGAACGACACCTCCGACAGCACCCCCGGCGCCGCCACCTCGTCGCCCGCCAGATACACCCCGTCGCCCCGGTCCACCGCGGGCCGGTCCCGCCAGCTCGTGCCGGGCAGGTCCACCGCGCCGGTACGGCCGTGCGCGAGCGCCTCGCGCCGCCAGGTCACCCGCTCGCGCCAGCCCTCGAAGGCCAGGTCGAGCAACTGCTCGGCGCGGGCGACACCGTCGGCGCGGGACTCGTGCGGGGCGATCGGGACCTGGCCCTGGATCAGCTGCTCACCGGCGGGGGCGAGGGTGCGGTCCTGCGCGGTGAACCGTTCCAGCCAGCCCGGCGCGTCCAGGTCGGACAGCACGAAGGGATCGCCGCGGTGGGTGCGTAGGGCCAGGTCCAGGAGGGCGGTACGGCCGCCCGGCCAGGTCAGCGAGGAGTCCTGGAGCAGCCGGCGGGCGGCGGCGAGGGAGGTCGCCACGACGACGGGGGTGTCGGTGGGCAGGGTGTCGACCCGGGAGAGGGTCTCCACCCGGACGCCGAGGTTCCAGGCGTGGGCGGCCATCCGGTCGATCATCGTGGCCCAGCCGCCGCGCGGGTACTGCGCCTCGGGCGGCAGCTTGGCCGCCCGGCGCAGCCGCTCCTGCACGAACGCGGCGGACAGCGTGCCGGGGTCGTGGTGGAAGAGGGCGACGGCGGCGTAGTGCGCGGCGGCACGGGCGCCCTCCGCACCGGCCCGCGCGGTGGCCCAGGTGTGGAAGTCGACGTCGACGGGTGCCCGGTGGGCGCTGTGGCGCAGCAGCCGGAGCAGGGCCAGCGGCGGGGTCCGGCGCAGCCGCCCGTGATGGCGCAGCCGGAACCGGGCCGCCTCCCGGGCCGGGATCGGGGCGAGGGGGCCGATCAGATCGCGGCGGGTCAGCCAGGACCAGTGGGGGCCACCGTTGTAGAGGGCGTGCGGGCCGTCGTTCGTCCGGTAGGGGCCCTCGGTGGTCCGGGCCCGGCCGCCGAGGGTGTGGTGCGCCTCGTGGACGGTGACCTTGGCGCCCGCCTCGGCGGCGCTGATCGCGGCGGTCAGCCCGGCGAATCCGCCGCCGATGATGGTGATGCGGTGCATGGGCGTCTCCTTGGGTGGATGCGGTGCTGTGCCTGGTGGTGCTTGGGGGTGGCTGGTGCTGCCTGAGGGTGGCTGAGGGTGATCAGGGGTGACTGGCGTGGGTTCTCGGGTGGGGCTTGGACAGGACTTCGTGGGTACGACCGCTGGAGCGGGCGGGAATGTGACATCCGGGCCGGGGAGCGGGTGTTTTCGCAGGTCAGGGGGATTGTCAGTGGTGGGGTGCAGGATGGGGTGATGGTGAGGCGAGCGGCGGGGCGGACGGCGGCGGGCGGCGGACCGGAGGGCGAGGGCGGTGGTGGGCGGGAGGTACGGGTGAAGCCGGCGCGGCGGCCGGAGCTGCGGCTGCCGGAGCTGGAGCCGTTCGCGGGCGAGAGCCTGGAGCCGGACGGGGACTACGACGGGGTGGCGTTCCGGGACGGCGACTTCGGCGGGGCGGACGGCGGCGGGGCGCGGTTCATGGACTGCGCGCTGACGGGGTGCGCGCTGGACGAGACCCGGCTGCACCGCGCCCGCTTCCTGGACTCGGTGATCGAGGCGCCGCGCGGGGTGGGCACCAACCTCGCGGAGGCGACGCTGCGGGATGTGGAGGTGCGGGAGGCGCGGCTCGGCGGGGTGCAGTTGCACGGGGCGGTGCTGGAGCGGGTGCTGATCCGGGGCGGGAAGATCGACTACGCCAATTTCCGCTCGGGGCGTCTGAAGGACGTGGTGTTCGAGGGGTGCGTACTGGTCGAGCCGGACTTCGGCGGGGCCCGGCTGGAGCGGGTGGAGTTCGTGGACTGCACGCTGAAGGGCGCGGACTTCAGCACGGCGACGCTCACGGACGTGGATCTGCGGGGCGCGACCTCGCTGGACATCGCGAGAGGGGTGGACCGGCTGGCGGGCGCGGTGATCTCACCGGGCCAGCTACTGGAACTGGCACCGGTACTGGCGGCGGAGCTGGGGATCAGGGTGGTGGTGTAGGGGGCGGCTGTGGGTGTGGTCCAGGAGATCCCGGTGCCGACGAGACCTCCAGGTCAGCCAGGTCCCGGTGCCGACCTGACCTGGAGGTCTGCCGGGTCCCGGGGTCTACGAGACCTGGGGGTCTTCCACGTCCCGGTGTCTATGAGACCCGGGGGTCTTCCACGTCCCGGTGTCTACGAGACCCGGGGGTCAGCCGGGTCCCGGTGCCGACGAGACCTGGAGGTCTTCCAGCTTCCGGTGCCGACGAAACCCGGAGGTCTGCCAGCTCCCGATGTCTACGAAACCCGGGGAAAGCGGGCCTGGAGGGTCCAGATCGCCGGGTTCTCGCCCAGGTCGTCATGGAGGTCGACCAGATCGGCCAGCAGATCGTGCAGAAAGTCACGGGCCTCGCGGCGCAGTTCGGTGTGGGAGAAGCTGAGCGGGTGCTCGTCGCCCGGCATCCAGTCGGCGTCGATGTCCACCCAGCCGAAGCGGCGCTCGAAGAACATCCGGTCGGTGGACTCGGTGAAGTCCAGTTCGGCGTGCTGGGGGCGGGCGGCGCGGGAGCCGGCCGGGTCGCGGTCGATCTGTTCCACGATGTCGCACAGGGCCCAGGCGAAGTCGAGCACGGGCACCCATCCCCAGGCTGTGGACAGCTCCCGGTCCGTCTCGGTGTCGGCGAGATAGACATCGCCGCAGAACAGATCGTGCCGCAGCGCGTGCACATCGGCGCGGCGGTAGTCGGTCTGGGGCGGGTCCGGGAACCGGTTGGAGAGGGCGTAGCCGATGTCGAGCACGGAGGTGATGGTGTCACGGCCGTCCTAGGATCGAAGACGTGCCCCGATTCACGGCTGTTGTCCTCGTCCTCGGCCTCACCCTGACCGCAGGCTGCGCCACGGCCGACGAGGCGCCGGGTGCCGTGGGCGGGGCGGGCGTCGGAGACCCGTACTTCCCGAAGGCCGGCAACGGCGGTTATGACGTCACCCACTACGCCCTCGACCTCGCCTACACCCCCGAGGACCGCCACCTCACCGGCCGGGCCCTGCTCACGGCGAAGGCCGCCGAGGATCTCTCCGCCTTCAATCTGGACCTGGAGGGCCTGACCGTCGAGACCGTGGAGGTGGACGGCGAGAAGGCGCGCTGGGAGCGCGACGGCCAGGAGCTGACCGTCCACCCGCCGGGCGGCCTCGCCGAGGGCGCCGACTTCCGGGTGGCGGTCGCGTACGCGGGGCAGCCGCGCACGATCACGGACCCGGACGGTTCCGAGGAGGGCTGGCTGCCCACGCCGGACGGGGCGCTGGCGCTGGGCCAGCCGGTGGGCTCGATGGCCTGGTTCCCCGGCAACCACCACCCCTCCGACAAGGCGGCCTACGACATCGCGGTGACCGTGCCGGAAGGGCTGACGGCCGTCTCCAACGGCGAGCCGGCCGGACAGCGCACGGCCGGCGGTCGCACCACCTTCACCTGGTGGACCGCCGAGCAGATGGCGTCATATCTGGCGACCGTGGCGATCGGCCGCTACCGGGTGAGCCGGACCTCGACCGAGGACGGTCTGCCGGTCCACACCGCCGTGGACCCGGCGGAGGCCGCGCCGAGCCGCGCGGTGCTGGCCCGGCTGCCGGAGGTGCTGTCCTGGTCGCAGGACCGTTTCGGCCCGTACCCCTTCTCCTCCACTGGAGCCGTCGTCGACCGGGCCGGGGCCCTGGGCTACGCCCTGGAGACCCAGAACCGCCCGGTCTTCCCCGGCGCCCCCACCGTCCGCCTCCTCGTCCATGAACTCGCCCACCAGTGGTACGGCAACTCGGTCACCCCGAAGTCCTGGCGGGACATGTGGCTCAACGAGGGCTTCGCCACCTACGCGGAGTGGCTCTGGGAGGAGGACCAGGGCGGCCTGACGGCCCAGCAGACCTTCGACGCCCTCTACGACGGCACCTACTACCCCGACCCCGCCGGGAACCGGGCCGTCTGGAGCTTCCCGCCCGGCGACCCGCCCGACGCCGCGCACATCTCCGGCCGCCCGGTGTACGACCGGGGGGCGATGGTGGTGCACAAGATCCGCGAGACGCTCGGCGAGCCCGCCTTCGAGGCCCTGCTGAGGGACTGGCCGGCCACCCACCGCGAGTCCACCGCGAGCACCCGGGACTTCATGACGTATGTGGAGTCGAAGGCCCCCGGCAAGGACCTCACCCCCATCTGGGAGGACTGGCTGATGGGCGAGGAGAAACCGGAACGGCCCTGAGCGCCGCCGCGGGCCGCTCAACCGCTCCCAGTGGCCGTGACCCACGGCCGCAGCGCGCTCTCCGTGGCCTCGCGCATCCGCCTCCGCAGCCGCCCGGGGTCGTCCAGCGCCCCCGGCTCGTCGAGCAGCACCTGAAGTGCGCCGGTGACCGCCCCGACGAACGCGCCGACCAGCGCCGCGGCCTGGACGGCGTCCAACTCGCCGGGGAAGGCAGCCCGGAGCCCCCGGGCGATGTCCGCGCCCGCGTCGGCCTGCATCTGGAGCGCCTTGCCCCGGACCGCCGGGACGGTCCGCGCCATCCGCAGCCGGAGCAGCGTGGTCGGTCCGGCCAGCTCGGTGCCGGTCTCGTTCGCCTCGCGCAGGGCGCGCAGCAGGACGTCGACGGGGCGTTCGCCCGGCCGGCGGGTCTCGATCGCGGCGAGGGCGGCGGCGACCCGGGCGTCGTTCTCCGGGAAGAGCACGTCCTCCTTGCTGGCGAAGTAGCTGAAGAAGGTGCGGGTGCCGATCTCCGCGGTGGCGGCGATATCGGCGACGGTGGTGCCCTCGTAGCCATGGCGCCGGAACAGGTCCACGGCGGCGTCGATGACAGCCTGCCGTGTCCGCTCGCGTTTGCGCTCCCACAAGGACGACTGGACCATGCGGACACGGTAGGGCATCCGCTGCGGGCCGCGCCGAACGCGTAATGGCAGGGGCGAAGCCATGTCAAGACGCCCCCACCGCCGCCCCGACCAGTGGCGCGGCGGCATGGCCCGGAAGCCCCCGGCCCAGGAGCCAGAGCCGAGGCCCGGACACACGAAGACCCCCCGACACCCGTTGGGGGGTCGTCAGGGGGTCTTCGTGAAGCTCCGAGCCCGCTCGGCCCCGAGGCCGGACCGCGTCGGAGAAAGAGGGGCGTGCCGCCCCCGGGCCGTCCTTAGACGTTCACCCCGAAGTCCTGCGCGATGCCCGCGAGCCCGGACGCGTAGCCCTGGCCCACCGCGCGGAACTTCCACTCCGCGCCGTTGCGGTACAGCTCGCCGAAGACCATCGCGGTCTCCGTCGCCGCGTCCTCGGACAGGTCGTAGCGGGCGATCTCCGCGCCACCGGCCTGGTTGAGGATGCGGATGTAGGCGTTGCGGACCTGGCCGAAGTTCTGCGAGCGGTTCTCGGCGTCGTAGATCGAGACCGGGAAGACGATCTTCTCGACATCGGCCGGGAGCGCCGCCAGGTTGACGTTGATCTGCTCGTCGTCGCCCTCGCCCTCGCCCGTGAGGTTGTCGCCCGTGTGGACGATCGTGCTGTCCGGGGTCTGCTTGTTGTTGAAGAAGACGAAGTGGGCGTCCGAGTAGACCTTGCCCTGCGGGTTGACCGCGATGGCGGAGGCGTCCAGGTCGAAGTCGGTGCCGGTGGTGGTGCGGACGTCCCAGCCCAGGCCCACGGTGACAGCGGTCAGGCCCGGAGCCTCCTTGGTCAGCGAGACGTTGCCACCCTTGGACAGGCTTACAGCCATGGTCGGGAGTTCCTTCCCTCGATACGTGCGCTATGCCTCTGAGGCTTCGTACGGAACGAAGCTACAGCTACCCCTATGAACGCGGAGAGGGGTGTCACAGGTTCCCCCGCCACCCGGGTGGCTTTACTTTCTTTACCTTCGGCCCCCGCCGACCCCCGCCGACCCCGACTTCGATATTCGGGTGACGCGGACACTCCCGGCCCGCGACCATGGCTGTCATGTCCGGTCCCCACCTCATCCGTGGCTCCGTCTCGCTCCCCGAGGCCGAGCTGCTGTGGCGTTTCTCCAGGTCCTCCGGGCCGGGCGGCCAGCATGTCAACACCACCGACTCGCAGGTCGAACTCCGGTTCGACCTCGCCGCCACCGAGGCCCTCCCCGAGGTCTGGAAGCGCCGCGCCCTGGAACGCCTCGCGCCCCGCCTGGTCGACGGAGTGATCTCCGTACGGGCCTCCGAGCACCGCTCGCAGTGGCGCAACCGCGAGGCCGCCGCCGTCCGGCTCGCCGCGCTGCTCGCCGAGGCCACCGGGCCCCCGCCCAAGCCGCGCCGCCCCACCCGCATCCCGCGCGGGATCAACGAACGCCGCCTCCAGCAGAAGAAGCAGCGCTCCCAGACCAAGCGCGGACGCAGCGGCCGGGACTGGGGCTAGGGAGCCCGCCGCCCGCGGTACGGATGATCAACCGGGCGCCTCGCCCCACACCGACACCGACACCGACACCGGCGCCGACGCCCCACCCACTCCCCCCGCCCTGTCACACTCCACCGCTCCCGTCCGTCAACGCTGTGACAGCCGGGACCGACCCGGGACCGACCCAGGACGGGGGCAGCGGCAGCCGATGAGTGACGTGGGCGATGACATGGACCTGGACCCTCTCGCCGAGCGCGCCGAGCGCGCCGAGCGCGCCGAGCGCGCCGAGCGCTTCGAGGCGCACCGCCCCCAGTTGCGGGCCGTGGCCCACCGCATGCTGGGCTCGGCCGCCGAGGCCGATGACGCGGTGCAGGAGGCATGGCTGCGCTACAGCCGCGCCGACACGACCGGTGTCGTCAATCTCGGCGGCTGGCTGACCACCGTCGTCGGACGGGTCTGCCTGGATCTGCTGCGCTCGCGCCGCTCCCGCGCCGAGGACTCCCTCGACGCCTCCCTGGCCGACGGCCTGCCCGTGCCCGCCACCCCCGCCGCCCCCGCCGACCCGGAGCAGGACGTGCTGCTCGCCGACTCGGTCGGCGCCGCCCTGCTCGTCGTCCTGGAGACCCTGACCCCCGCCGAGCGGCTGGCGTTCGTGCTGCACGACATGTTCGCCGTGCCCTATGACGAGGTCGCCACGATCGTGGACCGTACGCCGGTCGCGGTGCGGCAGCTCGCCAGCCGGGCCCGGCGCCGGGTGCGGGGGGCGCCCGAGCCGGACGCGGACCGGGTGCGGCAGCGGGCGGTGGTGGACGCGTTCCTGGCCGCCGCGCGCGGGGGCGACTTCGAGGGGCTGCTCGCCGTACTGGACCCGGATGTGGTGGCCCGTGCCGAGGACCGGGTGACGGCCGGTGCCCGGCAGGTCGCCCGGGGCGCGTCCCTCGCGGCCCCGGGCGCCGGGACGGTCCGCCACGCGCTGGTGGACGGCGCCCCCGCGATCGTCGTGCTGTCCGGCGCGGGCCGACCGGTCCGCGCCCTCACCTTCACCTTCGTACGGGACCGGATCGCCGTCATCGAGATCGTCACGTCCCGCACGCGTCTGGACCGGCTGACGGTGGAGCCGGTGGATGAGGCTCCCTGAACCGGCCCCCACCCCGCCCCCGCCCCGCCCTGCCCCGCTCGCGTTCGCGGAAGCGACCGCTCCACTCGAACCCCGAGGGCTCAGCCCAGCTGCCGGTACCGGCCCCGGAAGTACGCCAGCGGGCTGCCCTCGGCGCTCGGCACGTGGGCGGTGAGCACCCGGCCGATGACCAGGGTGTGGTCCCCGGCCGGGACGCGCTGCTGCGTGCGGCACTCCAGCGTGGCCAGGGCGCCGCCGACCAGCGGGGCGTCGGTGCGCGGGCCGCGGGTGTAGGGGATGTCCTCGAAGAGCAGCCGGTCGCTGATCCGGCCCTTCATGGCGAACCGGCCGGCGATGTGGCGCTGGCTCTCGGTGAGCACCGACACCGCCCACAGGGGCTGTTCGGCGAGCAGATCGTCCATGCGGGAGCCCTCGCGCAGGCTCACCAGGACCAGCGGCGGGTCCAGGGAGACGGACATGAAGGCGGTCGCGGTCATGCCCACGTCCTCGCCGTTCGGTGCCGTCGGGTCGTCCGGGTCCAGCGAGGGCTCCTGCGCGGTCACCAGGACCACACCGGCGGCGAGTCGGGACAGGGCGGCGCGGAACTCGTCGTTGCTCACCCCCTCAGCATGCCCGGCGGCACCCGCGGCGGGGGGCGGGGTCGGGGCGATCCGGCTGGCGGGGACCGGGACGGCGGTGGGAGGGGCGGAGTTCTGCACGCCCCAGACGCTAGTCTCCGCCCTGGGGCCCGCGCATCGGACCTCCGTCCGAGACCGGACCGGGAGGAGGTCCTAGGACCGGTTCCGGATCCGCGCCCGCGCACTCCGGCAGGGGCGCACAAGTTACAAAGTTTGCGTTCAGTAAAAGCACAGGGAAACGAGGGAAACCTCACGCAATTGATCAGGTTTCGCTGTGACTTGAGTCACAAGACCGACTAATTGTTGACCCTGTGTACCGAGTGGGCAGCGCGCTGTGATTCAGTGGCGGGGAGGCTGAAGGAGTACACCGGAGGCTGACGGGACACACCGGATACGCCGAGTGCGCCGGGTGGTACAGCGGAGCGGGAGTACGCAGGAGCACGGCAGGAGTACACGGAGAGCGCGGGGTGGCCCGGGGACAACCCTTGATTCGCTGGTTACGTCTGACGCGCTGCGGGATCTCGGGGGGAGGCGAGCATGGAGACCGAGTCGGAGCCCTACGTCCGTCTTGCATCCCTGCGGCAACTGCACCAGGTCATGGCCGACATGAATACGGCCCGGAGCCTGGCGGACACCCTTCAGACCGTCTCGGACGGGGTCGTCAGCGCCCTCGGGTACGAGCTGGCGTGTGTGAACCTGGTCCGGCCGGACGGCGATCTGGTCGTCGCCGCCCTCTCCGGGAACCCCGCCGCCGAGGCCCTGATCACCGGCCGGGTCGGCTCCCGCGCCTCCTGGGAACGCCGCCTGGGCATGGGCGAGACCTGGGGCGACCTGATCTTCATATCGCACACCGAGGGCTGGGTCCTCGACGACGACGACGTCCCCCAGTGGCACACCGAGGGCCCCGCCCCCCGCTTCCAGGACGAGTGGCACCCCTCCGACCGGCTCTTCGCCCCGATGTACGCCCCCACCGCCCAGCAGGGCGCCGCCTCCGGCGAACTGATCGGCGTCCTGTCCGTGGACCGGCCGCGCAACGGCCGCCACCCCGGCGCCTGGGGCCGCGAGGCGCTCCAGATGTACACCTTCCAGGCGGCCATCGCCATCAGCAACGCCCGTCTACGCGCGAATATGCAGCGGGCACTGGTCAGACTGGAGCGCGACCAGCAGGCGCTGCGCGCCAGCGAGGAGAGCTTCCGTCAGGCGTTCGAATACGCCCCGTCCGGGATGGCCATCGCCGAAATGGGCGGTGACCAGCACGGACGCATACTGCGCAGCAATGACGCGCTCTGTCGGCTGCTCGGCCGCCCGGCCTCCTCGATGCGCCGCTACTCCTTCTCCGATCTGGTCCACCCCGAGGACATCGGCACCCTGCTGCGCACCTCCGCCGAGGGCGGCCGGGCCGAACTGCGCCTGATCCGCCGCGACGGCACCTATGTCTGGGTCTCGCTGCGCAACTCGGTGGTGGCCGACGCCGCCGACGGCCCCCGGTTCCTGCTGACCCATGTCGAGGACATAGAGGAACGCAAGCGGCGCGAACTCCAGCTCGCCCACCGCGCCTCCCACGACTCCCTCACCGGTCTGCCGAACTCCGCCGAGCTGCGCTCCCGGCTCGCCTCCCGGCTCTGCGCCCGCCCCCAGGCCGCCCACCCCGGCGCCGTCGACGCCATGGACGCCGCCTACGGCCACCCCGCCTTCGACGCCAACGGCCACGGCTTCGACTACCGCCCGGACACCCCCGGCGAGGTCCCCGAGAGCTTCGACGGCTACGACCACCATGTGCACACCGCCGCCCCCGAGGGCGAGCACGACGACGGCACCAAGGGCCTCGCGGTCCTCTTCTGCGACCTCGACGGCTTCAAGTCCATCAACGACCGCTTCGGGCACAACGCGGGTGACGCGGTGCTCATCGAGGTCGCCCGCCGTCTGTCCCGCCAGGTCCGCGACGGCGACACCGTCGCCCGGCTCGGCGGCGACGAGTTCGTGATCCTCGCCGACGGGCTCGGCAGGGCCGACGCACAGGATCTGGCCGTACGGTTGCGCAATGAGATCATCCAGCCCATCCGGGCCGAGGGCCGGGCCGTACGGGTCGGCGCCAGCTTCGGTATCGGCTGGGCCCACTGCGGGATGACGGCCGACGAAGTCCTGAAGTCCGCCGACGAGCGGATGTACGTCGAGAAACGATCTCGTCCCAAACAGCATCGGCGCGCGGGATGATCCCCAGCTCAGTGGTGTGATGCGGTACGAGTCACCCGTTTGGGCCACCTGATCGGGGTAGGCTCGCCATTCTTACCTTGTACACCACTGTCTTTCGTTCCTTCCGCATCTGTTGAGGAGTACCAAGGGATGACGCCCGGCAACAACGGCGCGAGCACGCCCGAGGACGACGACCCGTTCGGCTACCTCTACGCCGACGGGCAGGCCAACGGCGCCCAGCCCCCGTCCGGCGGCTACGGCTACCCGAATTCGGTCAACAGAGTGCGCACGGTCGGCGAACGCCAGTACGGCCAGCAGGCCCCCGCCGGACCGCCGTCGTACGGCGCCGGGGTGCCGCAGCAGCAGGCGGCGTACGGACAGCCCAGCGCCCACTACGCGGCGCCCGAGACCTTTCCCGGCGCCGGTGCGCCGACCGCGCCGCAGCAGGCCGCGCGCGGCGGGGGCGGCGGCGGCCGGGGCCGCGGGCCCAACACCAGGGGCCTGCTGATCGGTGCCCTCGCGGTGGTCGCCGCGGTCGTCATCGGCATCGGCGTGGCCATGATGGGCGGGGACGACGAGGAGCCGGGCGGCGACACCGCCGCCGACTCCACGCCCACCCAGCAGCAGGAGTCCGACGGGCCGACCCCCTCCGCCGAGGACAGCGCGGCCACCGAGGAGGAACTCCCGCTGGCCGACGCCCAGACCCTCCAGTTCGCCGGGACGGCCGCGACCGCCACCGGCGTCGGCGGCGCCCAGGCGAAGGGCGGGGTGTACGTCGGCGGGCTCAACCAGGTCGGCTCCTCCGTCACCTGGACCGTCAACGGCATCCCGGAGAACGGCACCTACACGGTCTTCGCCCGCTACAGCGCGGTCGGTGACGACCAGTCGATGACCCTCACCGTCAACGGCAAGCCCTTCGGCAGCAAGCTGAACCTCTCCAACTTCACCGGCTCCGACGACCCCGCCAAGGCCTGGACCCAGACCTACGCCTGGCCCACCCTCAACAAGGGCACCAACACCCTCTCCGTGTCCTGCAACGACGGCGACAAGTGCGATGTCCTGCTGGACCAGCTCTGGCTGAAGAAGGGCCAGGTCAAGAACTGACGGCCCGGCCGGGCCCGTTGCTCAGGCCGCGCTGACCTCCCCGGTCACCGCCACCCGGCCCCGCAGCTCGTCATACGTCCGCCGGTCGAACTCGCCCGCCACCGGGGACCGTACGGTCGCCGCGGCCAGGGCCGCCGCCCGGACCAGGCGGTCGTGCCAGGGCAGCCGCTCCACCAGCCCCGACAGCAGTCCCGCCACCACCGAGTCGCCCGCGCCGGTCGGATTGCCCGGCAGCCGGACCGGTGTGACGGCCCGCCAGCGGCCCTCCGGGGTCACCGCCAGCAGCCCGTCCGGCCCGAGCGAGGCGACGACGGCACGGGCGCCCCGGCGCCGGGCGTCCTGGGTGGCGCGCAACGGCTCATGGGAACCGGTCAGCTCGGCCAGCTCATCCGCGTTCGGCTTGACGACGTCCGGGCGGGCGGCGACACCCCGGCGCAGCGGCTCCCCTCCGGTGTCCAGCAGCACGGGCACGCCCGCGGCCCGCGCGGTGCGGACCAGCGCGGCGTACGCGCCCACCGGGACGCCCGGGGGCAGGCTGCCGCACAGGGCCACCGCCGACGCCGTCGCGACCAGATCCTCGTACACCTCCTGGAAGGCGGTCCACTCCCGGGCGGTGACGGTCGGGCCGGGTTCGTTGAGCTGGGTGGTGTCGCCGGTGGTCCCGTCGACGACGGCAACGGTCCGGCGGGTGGCGCCGGACACCGGGACCAGGGCGTCGATGACCCCGGGGGTGGCGGTGAGCGCGTCCTGGAGCTGGCGGCCGGTCGCGCCGCCCACGAACCCGGTGACCGTCGCCTCATGCCCGAGGGCGGCCAGCACGCGGGCCACGTTCACCCCCTTGCCGCCCGGCCGTTCGATCACCTCCGACACCCGGTGCGAGGCGTGCGGGCGCAGTGCGCGGACCCGGTAGGTGAGATCGAGCGCGGTGTTGAGGGTGACCGTCAGAATCACCAGGTCCGACCTCCCCCGGGGGCATGTGCGAGCCGTATGGGCAGCTGACTCGATCATGCCAAAAACACGGCGAGCGGCCCAGCCCCGCGACGGCCGCCTCCGGCGGGAATTCCGGCCGAAATCCCGACGGAGTTCGACTTGGAACGGGGGTGGTGGGGTGGGTGGAGGTGCGTGGGGCTGGGTGGAGGTGGGTTGAGGTGGAGGTGGGTGGAGGTGGGTTGAGGTGGAGGTGGGTGGGGGTGGGTGGGGGTGGGTGGGGGTGGGGTGGCGGATCTGGGCGGCCGGGGGTGCCGGGGGTGCCGGGGCGGTTGGGTCGGTGGGTGTGGGTCGGGGGCGCGTGGGGTGGGTGGGTGTGGGTCGGGGGCGCGTGGGGTCGGTGGGCGTGGGTCGGGGTTGCGTGGGGCGACTGGGGCGACCGGGGCTGTCTGGGCCGCCGGGGCTGCCAGGTTGGCTGAAGCTGCCGGGAAGTGTCGGGGTGGTGGGGTTGCTCAAGCGGTCGGGTCGGGTTGGGCGACCATGGCTGCTGGGGCGACCGGGGCTGTCTGGGCCGCCGGGGCTGCCGGGTTGCCTGAGGCCGCCAGGATCTTTCGGCGTGGTCGGGTCGCCCAAGCTGTCGGTTCGACCCGGCCGCTGAAGGCGCCGGGAACGGTCGGGGGCCGGGTCGTTCAGGCGGCCGGGGCGGCCGGGGCTGCCGGGTTGGCTGAAGCCGCCGGGACGTTTCGGGGTGGTCGGGTCGCCCGTGTCGCCGGATCGACCGGGCGTCGAAGTCGTCGAGTCGGCTGAAGGCGCCGGGAACGGTGGGGGCGGTCCGGGTCGTTCAGGCTGCCGGGGCTGCCGGGTCGGCTGAAGCCGCCAGGACGTTTCGGGGTGGTCGGGCCGCCCATGTCGCCGGATCGACCGGGCGCCGAAGTCGTCGAGTCGGCTGAAGCCGCCGGGAACGGTCGGGGCGGTCCGGGCCGCTCAAGCCGCCGGGGCGACCGGGCTGCTGGGGCGACCGGGCTGCCGGATCGACCGGAGTCGCGAGGACCGCCGGAGTGCCCAGGGCAGCTGGGGCGGCTGGGGCGGCAGGCACCGCCGGAGCGTCCGGGGTTGCCGGGACCACCGGAGTACCCGGGACCGCCGGAGTCCCCGGAGCTGCCGGAGCCACCGAAGCGCCCGGGACCACCGGGGTACCCGGAGCTGCCGGAGCCACCGAAGCGCCCGGGACCACCGGGGTACCCGGAGCTGCCGCAGCCGCCGAAGCGCCCGGGACCGCCGAGACCGCCGAGGCCGCCCGAGCCGCCAGGGCCGCCACGACGGACCGGGGCCCGAAGCAACGGGGGCTCCCGCAGGGGCTGGAGCCCCCGAAGCGGTTGGCGCCCCTGCCGCGGCTCGCAGCACAGCGCGGCGCCTAGGGGCGCGGCGCGGCGCCGAGGAGCGCGGGCGCGGAGCCCAGCGGCGCGGGCGCGGCGCCGAGCAGCGTGGCGCGCCACCCAGCGGCGGCGCGGGCGCGGAGCCGAGCGGCGCGGGCGCGAAGCCCAGCGGCGTGGGCGCGGCGCCGAGCGGCGTGGCGCGGCACCCAGCGGCGGCGTGGGCGCGGAGCCCAGCGGCTAAGGCAACCGCGGCAGGGACGGGTCCACGACCCACTCGCCGTGTCGCATCACGCCCCGGACCTCGAACTCCTCGTCCAGCAGCACCAGGTCGGCGTACTTGCCCGGTTCCAGGGAGCCGATGCTGTCCGCCATGCCCAGGAGCCGGGCCGGGTTGGCGGAGAGGGCCTGGACGGCAGCGCCGACCGGGAGCCGGTCCACGGTGACCGACCGTTTGAAGGCCCGGTCCAGGGTGAGGGTGGACCCGGCGATCGAGCCGCCCTCCACCAGCCGGGCCACGCCCTCGCTGACCTCGACCTCCAGCGGGCCCAGCATGTAGCGGCCGTCGCCGAAACCGGCCGCGTCCATCGCGTCGGTGATGAAGGCGACCCGGTCGGCGCCCGCGTGACGGAACGCCAGTTCCAGTGCGGCCGGATGCAGATGGGTGCCGTCGTTGATCAGCTCGACCGTGACCCGGGGGTCTTCGAGCAGCGCCGCGATGGGGCCGGGGGAGCGGTGGCCGAGCACCGGCATGGCATTGAAGAGATGGGTGGCGACGGTCGCGCCCGCGTCGATCGCCTCGACGGTCTGCTCATAGGTCGCGTCGGTGTGCCCGACGGCCGCGATCACCCCGTGCTCGGCCAGCAGCCGTACGGAGTCCAGACCGCCCGGCAGTTCGGTGGCCAGGGTGACCATCTTCGCGTGGCCGCGGCCCGCGTCGATCAGCTTGCGCACATCCGCCGGGTCGGGGTCGCGCAGCAGGTCCTCCGCGTGGGCGCCCTTGCGGCACGGGGAGATGAACGGGCCCTCGAAGTGGATCCCGGCGATGTCGCCCTGTTCGGCCAGCTCCGACAGCAGCCCGGCCCGGTGGGCGAGGAAGTCCAGCTCGCCGGTGACGGTGGAGGCGACCAGGGTGGTGGTGCCGTGCAGCCGGTGGGTGTGGATGCCCTTCAGGACGTCCTCGACCGTGCCGGAGGTGAAGGAGGCGCCGCCGCCGCCGTGGTTGTGGAGATCGACGAAGCCGGGCACCAGCCAGTGGCCCCCGGCGTCGGAGCGGGGGGCTCCGGCGGGGGCGTGGGCGGCGATGCGGTCGCCCTCGACGGCCACCTCACCGCCGTCCACCACGCCGGACGGCAGGACCACCCGTGCGCCGGTGAGGACCTGGACGGGGTGCGGCGGCTGCGGGCCGGTGGGGGTGGTGCGCGCACTTCCCCGCGCCCCCGGGGCGATTGCCATCAGGCCGATTCCTCCTTGAGGTCAGATGCGGTGAGGAGATCCCAGGCCAGCAGCCCGGCGCCCAGGCAGCCGGCCGTGTCGCCCAGGGCCGCCGGAACGATCGACGGCAGTTTCTGGAAGGTGACCCGCTGCCGGACGGCGTCCCGCAGGGGCGTGAACAGCGTTTCCCCCGCCTCGGCCAGCCCGCCGCCGATGATCAGGGTGCGCGGGTCCAGCAGGGTGAGGGCGGTGACCAGGCCGTCGGCCAGCGCGTCCACCGCCTCCCGCCAGACGCCGAGGGCGCGCGGGTCGCCCGCCTCGACGGCCTTGGCGCAGTCGGCGGCGTCGGCCTCCGGGTCACCGGCCGCGCCGGCCCATGCCTCGCTGACGGCGGACGCGGACGCGTACCGCTCCAGACAGCCGCGCTGCCCGCAGGGACAGGGGGTCCCGCCGGGCCGTACGACGACATGGCCGATCTCGCCGGCGAAGCCGTGGGCGCCCGCCTCCACCCGGCCGTCGATGCCTATGGCGCCCGCTATGCCGGTGCCCAGCGGTATGAACAGAAAGCGGTCGGCGCCCCGCCCGGCACCGATCCGGCCCTCGGCGAGCCCGCCGGCGCGCACATCGTGCCCGAGGGCGACGGGCACCCCGAGCCGCTCGGTGAGCAGCCCCCGCAGCGGTACGTCACGCCAGCCGAGGTTGGCCGCGTAGGCGGCGACGCCCTCGGCCTCGTCGATGATCCCGGGCACGGCGACACCGGCGGCCACGGCGGGCTCGCCGAACCGTTCCTCCCCGTGCGCGCGCAACGCGGCGGCGAAATCGAGAATGGTCTCGACGACCGCGTCCGGTCCGCGCTCGCGGCCGGTCGCCCGGCGCGTGGTGTGCAGGAGCGTGCCGTCCGCCCCGACCAGGGCGGCTTTCATCCCGGTGCCGCCCACATCGAGGGCGATGACGTGTCTCACGTGGGACAGTGTGACCCGTTGACCCATAAGAGGTCTAGTCCATTCACGTGGTGTAGACCTTGATTTCGTCAACGGGACGACCAAAATCGTGACGACCACAATCCGTACGACCGGCGAACGGCACGAGCGGCGCACGGTACGGGCCACAGAACGTACGAGCCACAGACGTACGCGGCCACCGAACGTACGCGCCGCAGCACCTACCGGCCGGGAACGTATGGGCCACTAGACGACAGGGTGGAACCACGACAGTGCGGCAGCGCAGAACGGCAATGATCGCGATGGTGTCCGTGGCGGGCCTGACGGCGGTCCTGGGCGGGTGCGGGGTCGGGGGGCCCGACGATGTCACCCTGACCCTGGTCGCCGCCGACTACGGGGACAGCTCCGGCAACGGCTCCGAGGAGTACTGGGCCGGCCTGGTCGAGCGCTACGAGGCCGATCATCCGGGGGTCACCGTCGATGTCCGCGTCCGCCCCTGGACCGACGTCGACCGCGAGGTCAAGGAGATGGTCGACGCCGGGGACCCGCCGGACCTGGCGCAGATAGGCGCGTACGCCGACTACGCCGACCAGGATCTGCTCTACCAGGCCGGTGACCTGCTCTCCATACCCGTCCAGGCGGACTTCGCCGACCAGCTCGCCCTCGCCGGGCAGGTGCACGGGGTGCAGTACGGGATGCCGTTCGCCGCCTCCACGCGGCTGCTCTTCTACAACGAGTCCCTCTTCGAGGACGCCGGTCTCACCCCGCCCACCACCTGGGAGGAACTGGCCACCGCCGCCGGGGAACTGAAGGCGCGGGACGTGAAGTACCCGTTCGCGCTGCCGCTCGGCGCGGAGGAGGCCCAGGCCGAGACCATGCAGTGGCTGCTCAGCGGGGGCGCCGGCTATGTCGACACCAACGGCTCCTACGCCATCGACGCCCCCGAGAACGTCGAGACGCTCACCTGGCTGCGCGACGAACTCGTCGGCGAGGGCCTGACCGGTCCCGTCGCACCGGGGAAGCTGAACCGCGCGGACGCCTTCGAGGCGTTCGCCAATGGCGAGGTCGGCATGCTCAACGGCCATCCGTCCCTGATGAAGATGGCCGCCGCCAAGGACGTGGACTTCGGCATGGTCCCGATGCCCGGCGTCGAGGGCGCGAGCGAGGCCACCATGGGGGTCGCCGACTGGATGATGGCCTTCAAGGAACGCGGCCACCGGGACCAGGTCGGCGAGTTCCTCAACTTCGTCTACAGCGAGCGCAACGTCCTCGACTTCTCCCGCCGCTACGACCTGCTGCCGGTGACCGACTCCGCGTCCGAGATCATGACCGGCGCCAAGGAGGACGCCGACCTCAAGCCCTTCCTCGACGAACTCCCCCTCTCCGAGCTGTATCCGGTCAGCCGCACGTCCTGGGCGACGGTCAGCGCCGAGGTCAAGACGGAGATCGGCACGGCGGTGGCCCCCGGCGGCAACCCGGGGGCGGTCCTTGAGGAACTCCAGTCGACGGCCCTGAGGGCGGAGAGCCGGTAGCGAGCGGGTGCTGTCAGTGCCCGGGGCTACGGTGGGTTCATGGAGAGGGAAAGCGAAAGGGAGAGGGAAGGGGACGCGCCGGACGCGCCGCGGGCTTCGCAGGAGCCGCGGGAGCCGCGGGAGTCACTCGGTGGCCGCCGGGAACGGGCTCCGCTCGGGGACCGGGAACGGCGGGTGCTCGCGCTGGAGCGGCGCGGCTTTCCCGGTCCGGGGGCGAAGGAGCGGGCGATCCGCGAGGAGCTCGGCCTCGCCCCCGTCCGCTACTACCAGCTCCTCAACGCCCTCCTTGACGACCCCCGGGCCCTGGAGCACGACCCGGTGACGGTCAACCGGCTCAGACGGGTCCGGCAGTCGCGCCGCGCGGAGCGCTGACGGGCACCGGCCGGGTGCGCACGCTCTAGGCTCGGGTGCCATGGGCAGCCACGGAAGTGACGCGAACGGTTTTCCGACGCCGGTGACCGAGGCCGGGCGGCAGGGGGTGCGGGCGCTGCTGGCGGCGCCGGAGCGGGCGGTGATCGGCCTCGACTTCGACGGCACGCTCGCGCCGATCGTCCCGGACCCGGCGCGGGCGCGGGCCCACCCGGACGCCCTGGCCGCGCTGGTGGCGCTGGGTCCCAAGGTCGCCTCCATCGCCGTGATCACCGGCCGCCCGGCGGAGGTGGCGGTGCGGTACGGGGGCTTCGCGGGGGTGGCGGGCCTGGACCATCTGGTCGTCCTCGGCGCGTACGGGGCGGAGCGGTGGGACGCGGCGACCGGGAAGGTGACGGCGCCGGAGCCGCCGCCGGGGGTCGCGGCGGTACGGGAGGAACTGCCGGGGGTGGTGGGGCGGACGGGGGCGTGGATCGAGGACAAGGGCAGGGCGCTGGCGGTCCACACCCGCCGGGCGCCGGATCCGCAGGCGGCGTTCGACGCCCTGCGCGAGCCCCTGTTCGCGCTGGCCGCGCGGCACGGCCTGATGGTCGAACCGGGCCGCTTCGTCCTGGAACTGCGTCCCCCGGGCATGGACAAGGGCGTCGCGCTGACCGAGCACGCCCACGAGACGGGCGCGGGCTCGGTCCTCTACGCCGGCGACGACCTGGGGGACCTTCCCGCGTACGCGGCGGTGGACGCGCTGCGGGGGGAGGGGGTACCGGGGGTGCTGGTGTGCAGCGGCAGCGACGAGGTTCCGCGACTGCGGGAACGGGCGGACGTGGTGGTGCCGGGGCCGGAGGGGGTCGTACGCCTACTGACGTCTTTGGCGAGGACGCTGCGGTGACGATCCCGACGAGTCCGGCCCGGTGGTCGCTTTTCGCGCAGTTCCCCGCGCCCCTGAAGGGTCCGGTGGTCGGGTGCGGGCCCGTGGTCGCTCTTCGCGCAGTTCCCCGCGCCCCTGGAAAACAGCGCCGTTGTCGGGTGCGGGCCCGTGGTCGCTCTTCGCGCAGTTCCCCGCGCCCCTAGGGAGTGGCCCTCCCGCCGGTCGACAGGAGCGCCCCAAAGGGGCGCGGGGAACTGCGCGAACAACCCCCACACACCCGCACATGGCCACCATGCGTTTCAGGGGCGCGGGGAACTGCGCGAAAAGCGACCACCGACCCGCACCCGACAGCGAACCGCCTCACCCCCGCAACGCCCCCAGCTGGTCCAAGAACCACCGCGCCGGCGGCAACGCCGTCCCCGCGGCAGCCAACCTCTTCGTCCGCTCCCCCCGCTCCCCGCCCGGCATCGAAAGCGCGGAGTGCAACGCCCCCGCCGTCCCCACCACGTCGTACGGATTCACCCCCACCGCGTCCTCCCCCAGCTCCTCCCACGCCCCCGCCTCCCGCGACAGCACCAGCACACACCCCTCGTCGGAGACGACCGGCACCTCCTTGGCGACCAGGTTCATCCCGTCCCGGATGGGGTTGACCAGCGCCACATCCGCCAGCCGGTACGCCGCCAGCGAGCGCGCGAAGTCGTCCTCCAGATGCAGCAGCACCGGCGTCCACCCCGCCGTCCCGTACCCCGCGTTGATCTCCTCGGCCAGCCGCCGCACCTCGGCCATGTACTCCCGGTACACCGCCAGGTCCTGCCGCGAGGGATACGCGAAGGCGACATGCACCACCCGCTCCTGCCACTGCGGGTGGTCGTCCAGCAACTGCCGGTACGCCAGCAGCCCCCGCACGATGTTCTTGGACAGCTCCGTACGGTCCACCCGCACGATCGTGCGCCGGTCCGTCCCGCCGATCTGCTCGCGCAGGACCGCCATCCGCTCGGCGACATCCGGTTCGTGCGAGCGCCGCCGCAGGAAGTCCCCGTCGGCACCGAGCCCGTGCACCCCGATCGCCGTACCGCCCGTGCCGCCGACGAACGCCTCGCAGCACGCGGTGAACGCGTCCGCCCAGCGCCGGGTGAGAAAGCCCAGCCGGTCCGCGCCGAGCATCCCCCGCAGCAGCTGCCCGGCGATGTCGTCCGGCAGCATCCGGAAGTACTCGGGCGGCGCCCAGGGGGTGTGCGAGAAGTGGCCGATCCGCAGATCGGGCCGCAGGGCCCGCAGCATCCCCGGGACCAGGCTCAGGTGGTAGTCCTGGACGAGGACCGCCGCCCCGTCCGCCGCCTCCTGGGACAGGGCCTCGGCGAACGCCCGGTTGTACGTCTCGTACGACGCCCACTGGCGCCGGAACTCCGCGTCGAAGACCGGCTCCAGCGGGGTCTGGTACAGCATGTGGTGGACGAACCAGAGGACCGAGTTGGCGATGCCGTTGTACGCGTCGGCGTGGATGTCCGCCGGGATGTCCAGCATCCGCACGCCCGGCTCGCCCACCCCGCGCCGGACCGCCTCGCGGTCGCCGTCGCCGAGCGCGGAGCACACCCACAGGGCGTCCGCCTCGGGCCCGATCGCGGAGAGCCCGGAGACCAGCCCCCCGCCTCCGCGCCGGGCGGCGAGGGTCCCGTCGTCGCCCACGGCGTATGTCACGGGACCCCGGTTGGAAGCGACCAGTACGCGCGCGGCGCCGGAAGAGGTTGCGGCCATACGCCTCAACCTAGCCCGCGCTGTAAACGCTCAAACGTACGGTTCCGGCACATGCCCATCCGCCGTATACGGCCACCCCGTCACATCGTCGCTGCTCACGCCACCTTTCGGGCCGCGTACTCGGCGATCTCCGCCATCGGCGGGCGCTCCTCGGTGTCCACCGAGTACGTCCGCGCCTCGAAGCCGTCCTCACCCCGCTCGAACTGGGTGATCGCCGGCCGGACCAGATGGCCGCGGGCCAGTCTGAGCTGCGCGGTGCGGTAGATCGCGGCGGCCATCCGGCCGAGCGCCTGCCCGTCCTGGTGCCGGTGCTTGCGCACCCCCACATCGACCTGCGCGAGCGCGTCCAGGCCGACCAGGTGCAGCGAGTCCACCAGCATGCCCAGCTCGACCCCGTACCCGACCGGGAAGGGCAGCTGCTCCAGCAGCGAGCGGCGGGCCGCGTACTCGCCGCCCAGCGGCTGGACGAACCCGGCCAGCTGCGGCCAGTGCAGATTCAGCAGCGGGCGGGCCATCAGCTCGGTCACCCGGCCGCCCTGCCCGGCCGCCCCGGCCAGCGGACGGTCGTACATCCCCTTGACCAGATCGACGCCCGGCTCGGTGAGCAGCGGGCCGACGATGCCGGAGACGAAGTCGGACGAGAAGTCCCGCAGGTCGGCGTCGATGAAGCAGACGATGTCGCCGCCGGTGACCAGCAGCGACCGCCACAACACCTCGCCCTTGCCGGGGACGGCCGGGATACGGGGCAGGATCGAGTCACGGTGCACCACCCGGGCGCCGGCGGCGGCGGCCACCTCGGCGGTGCGGTCGGTGGAGCCGGAGTCCACGACGACGATCTCGTCGACGAGCGGGACCCGCTCCATCAGGTCGTGGCGGATGACCGTGACGATGTCGCCGACGGTCGCCTCCTCGTTCAGCGCGGGCAGCACCACGCTGACCGACTGGCCGGTGGCGCGCTTGGCGGCCATGATGCGATGGAGCGGGCGGTCGGACAGGGACCAGGTGCGGGTCATCAGCCAGCGCTCGACTTCTTCCACCACGGTCTGCGGCTCCTCACTGTTCGGACCACTAGGGGGCGTCTCGCGCCCGTATGTGATCCATCTCGCGGTTCGGACGACTATCTCAACTGTGCTGGCCTTCGGTTACAGTCTTGAACAACGCTGATGACCATCGCATGTCGGGGGTCCGCAGCATCCACAACCGCTCAGACAACCGCATGAACAACCACATATTGCTCATCCAGAGGGGCAGAGGGAAACGGCCCGATGAAGCCCCGGCAACCCTCCAGCCGGTCTCGTAGCGATCAGTCCACCGACGGTTTCGGTGTGACGTCACGATCGTCTCCGCGAGGCTCCCGGCTAGGGAAGGTGCCAAATCCGTCTCACGGCGAGATGCGTCGTGGGAAAGATGAGGAGAAAGGGCCTCGCCTCACATGGCTGTGCAGACTGTCGCCAATACCGCGCATTCCATCGTCGATCTCGGACCCGCCGCAGCGCTCTCCTGTCGTGAATGCGGCCATCGCGTCCCGCTCGGCCCGCTCTTCGCCTGCGAGGAGTGTTTCGGCCCGCTGGAGATCGCTTATGACTTCTCGGGCTACGACACCGAGGAACTCCGCGAGCGGATCACCGCGGGCCCCGCGAACATCTGGCGCTACGCCCCCCTGCTGCCGGTCCCGGCGGATGTGGCGGACAAGCCCAATCTGAACCCCGGCTGGACCAATCTCGTCCAGGCCGACAACCTCGCCCGCGAGCTGGGCATCACCGGCCCCCTCTACGTCAAGGACGACTCCGGGAACCCCACCCACTCCTTCAAGGACCGGGTCGTCGCCCAGGCCCTGGAGGCGGCCCGCGCCTTCGGCTTCACCACCCTGTCCTGCTCCTCCACCGGCAATCTGGCCGGCGCGGTGGGCGCCGCCGCCGCCCGCGCCGGATTCCGCTCCTGCGTCTTCATCCCGCACGACCTGGAGCAGGGCAAGATCGTCATGGCCGCGGTCTACGGCGGCCAGCTCGTCGGCATCGACGGCAACTACGACGACGTGAACCGTTTCTGCTCCGAGCTGATCGGCGACCCGGTCGGCGAGGGCTGGGGCTTCGTCAACGTCAATCTGCGGCCCTACTACGCCGAGGGCTCCAAGACCCTGGCGTACGAGATCTGTGAGCAGCTCGGGTGGCGGCTGCCCGACCAGCTCGTGGTGCCGATCGCCTCCGGCTCCCAGCTCACCAAGATCGACAAGGGGCTGAAGGAGCTGATCGCGCTCGGGCTGGTCGAGGACCGCCCCTACAAGATCTTCGGCGCCCAGGCCGAGGGCTGCTCGCCGGTGTCGGCCGCGTTCAAGGCCGGGCACGACGTGGTGCGCCCGCAGAAGCCGAACACCATCGCCAAGTCGCTGGCCATCGGGAACCCGGCGGACGGCCCGTATGTGCTGGACATCGCGCGGCGGACCGGGGGAGCGGTGGAGGACGTCAACGACGCGCAGGTGGTCGACGCGATCCGGCTGCTGGCCCGCACGGAGGGGATCTTCGCGGAGACGGCGGGCGGGGTGACCGTCGGGGTGACGAAGAAGCTGGTCGAGAACGGGGTGCTGGATCCCTCGCTGACGACGGTCGTGCTCAATACCGGGGATGGGCTGAAGACGTTGGACGCGGTGGCGGACACGGGGCTGACGGCGACGATTCGGCCCAGTCTGGAGTCGTTCCGCGACGCCGGGCTCGCATAGATCGTTGTTGTTCGTCTGCGGGCCGGTGGGGCTCGGTCGCGCAGTTCTCCCGCGCCCCCAGTAGGTATCCCATTCCGGAGGTTTCAACATGAGCGTCAGTGTCCGCATCCCCACCATTCTCCGCACGTACACCGGTGGAGCCGCCGAGGTGAGCGCCGAGGGAGCGACCCTCGGAGAGGTCATCGCCGATCTGGAGGCCAAGCACACCGGGATCGCCGCCCGGGTGCTGGATGATCAGGGCAAGTTGCGGCGGTTCGTCAATGTGTACGTCAATGATGATGATGTGCGCTTCGAGCAGGGGCTGGAGACGGCCACGCCCGACGGTGCCGGGGTCTCGATCATTCCCGCCGTGGCCGGCGGCTGCTGAGTTACGCACTGTTCTTTCAATTGCCCCCTCCGTGAGAGAAACGGAGGGGGCAATTCTGCATGGTTAGACGCGGTAGAGTTGGGGAACCGCTGCTGTTCGCGTTCTGAAGCAGCGATGAGAAGTAGCCAAAGTGTGAGGCTTCTTTGCGTCTTTAGTTCTCTTTGTCTGGCCCGACTTGCCCCGAACTCTGGGGAATTCTCCAGAAATTCCCGACCGGTCCTGCCCGGATTTCTCGTCCGATTGACCTGTTGCAGACGGCAGTTGGGCAGATACATTCAGCCGCGGTCGACGCGTTCCGGCGCACGCCCCCAACCCATCGGGGTGCGAGGTATGACCCGGATCCGCGAAGTGTGGATCTGTGCAAGGGCCAGTAATAGGGGAGTTAGGCATGGCTCAGGGCACCGTCAAGTGGTTCAACGCGGAGAAGGGGTACGGCTTCATCGCGGTCGACGGTGGTGCGGACGTCTTCGTCCATTACAGCGCCATTCAGATGGACGGATACCGCACCCTGGAAGAGGGCCAGCGGGTCGAGTTCGAGATCTCGCAGGGCCAGAAGGGCCCGCAGGCCGATATGGTTCGCGTCACCGCCTGAAACGTTTCTGGTACGGAAGGGCCCGCATCCACCTGGGTGCGGGCCCTTCCGGCTGTCCTGGAGGGCCCCGGGAGGACTGCGGAGGGGCTGCGGGGAGACTCCGAAGGGGCCCCGGGAGGGCTCCGGGAGGGCTCGGGGAGGGTTCCGGGAGGGCTGCGGGAGGTGCCCGTCCCCGCTCGGCGGATCATGGCAGGCGCTTGCACTCTCCTAGGGCGAGTGCTAATCATTGGCGTTAGCACTCTGAAGGTGAGAGTGACAACGAAGGACCGGGTCGGTGAGGCCGCAAGCCGGGTGGGGCAAGGAACCACGAGGCAGGCGCGCCGTCCGTCGCGGGCGCGGGCGCGGTCCGAAGAATCACCCCCAGTCCTGGAGGGACCACTTCACATGGCCAAGATCATCGCGTTCGACGAGGAGGCGCGGCGCGGCCTTGAGCGCGGGATGAACCAGCTCGCCGACGCCGTCAAGGTCACCCTCGGCCCCAAGGGCCGCAACGTCGTCCTTGAGAAGAAGTGGGGCGCCCCCACGATCACCAACGATGGTGTCTCCATCGCCAAGGAGATCGAGCTCGAAGACCCGTACGAGAAGATCGGCGCCGAGCTGGTCAAGGAAGTAGCCAAGAAGACGGACGACGTCGCCGGTGACGGCACGACGACGGCTACGGTCCTGGCCCAGGCGCTGGTCAAGGAGGGTCTGCGCAACGTCGCCGCGGGCGCCAACCCGATGGCCCTCAAGCGCGGTATCGAGAAGGCCGTCGAGGCCGTCTCCGGTGCGCTGCTCGACCAGGCCAAGGAGGTCGAGACCAAGGAGCAGATCGCCTCCACGGCCTCCATCTCCGCCGCCGACACCCAGATCGGCGAGCTGATCGCCGAGGCCATGGACAAGGTCGGCAAGGAAGGCGTCATCACCGTCGAGGAGTCCCAGACCTTCGGTCTGGAGCTCGAACTGACGGAGGGCATGCGCTTCGACAAGGGCTACATCTCCGCCTACTTCGCCACCGACATGGAGCGCATGGAGGCGTCGCTGGAGGACCCGTACATCCTCATCGCGAACTCCAAGATCTCCAACGTCAAGGACCTGCTCCCGCTCCTGGAGAAGGTCATGCAGTCGGGCAAGCCGCTGCTGATCATCGCCGAGGACGTCGAGGGCGAGGCCCTGTCGACCCTGGTCGTCAACAAGATCCGCGGCACCTTCAAGTCCGTCGCGGTCAAGGCGCCGGGCTTCGGTGACCGCCGCAAGGCGATGCTGAACGACATCGCGATCCTCACCGGCGGCGAGGTGATCTCCGAGGAGGTCGGTCTCAAGCTGGAGAACACGACCCTGGACCTGCTCGGGCGGGCCCGCAAGGTCGTCATCACCAAGGACGAGACCACGATCGTCGACGGCGCCGGGTCCTCGGACCAGGTCGCCGGCCGGGTCAACCAGATCCGCGCCGAGATCGAGAACTCCGACTCCGACTACGACCGCGAGAAGCTCCAGGAGCGCCTGGCGAAGCTCGCGGGCGGCGTGGCCGTCATCAAGGCCGGTGCCGCGACCGAGGTGGAGCTCAAGGAGCGCAAGCACCGTATCGAGGACGCCGTGCGCAACGCCAAGGCGGCCGTCGAGGAGGGCATCGTCGCCGGTGGTGGCGTGGCCCTGCTCCAGGCTTCCTCGGTCTTCGAGAAGCTGGAGCTGGAGGGTGACGAGGCGACCGGCGCGGCTGCGGTCAAGCTCGCGCTGGAGGCTCCGCTGAAGCAGATCTCCGTCAACGCCGGTCTTGAGGGCGGCGTCGTGGTGGAGAAGGTCCGCAACCTCACCCCGGGTCACGGTCTCAACGCCGCGACCGGTGAGTACGTGGACATGATCGCCGAGGGCATCATCGACCCGGCGAAGGTGACGCGCTCGGCGCTTCAGAACGCCGCGTCGATCGCCGCGCTGTTCCTCACCACGGAGGCGGTCATCGCCGACAAGCCGGAGAAGGCCGCGGCGCCTGCGGGTGGCGGTATGCCGGGTGGTGACATGGACTTCTGATCGGCTGCTGTCGATCACGTCCTTCGGTTCGAGGGCGGCACGTTCCGGGAGACCGGGGTGCCGCCCTTGGGCGTTTTCGGGGGGTGGGTGCGGGCCGGTGGGGCTTGTTCGCGCAGTTCCCCGCGCCCCTGAAAGCAGGGCGTGAGCGCCAGGGCCTTTAGGGGCGCGGGGAACTGCGCGATCAGCCCCCACCGGCCCGCACTCGAAAAACCCGCCCGGCAGACCCCGTCAATCCCCCCGCTCCCCACAACGGGGTACTTCTGTTCATACGCCCCACGCGGACGCGTCCACGTCGCTAGCGTGCCGCCATGCGGATCCTCCATCTGTCCGACACTCATATCGAGCGGATCGCCGGACCCAACCGGCACGGCGTCGACGCCACCGAATCGTTGCGGCTGATGCTCGGCGAGCTGCGACATCAGCGCGGGGTCGACGCGATGATCGTCACCGGGGACATCGCTGACGACGGCGCGGTGGAGTCGTACACCCTGGCGAGGGAGCTGATCGGGGGGTTCGCGGCGCGGCTCGGGGTGCCGTTGTTCTTCACCACCGGCAATCACGACGACCGCGCCGCCTTCGGGAAGGTCCTCGGCAGCGGGCATCTCGCGGTCGACGGCTCGGACGCGGCAAAAACGGTCCTCTCCTCCGCCGAGGGCGAGAAGGCCGCGGTCAGCGTGGTGCGCGGCTACCGGTTCATCACCCTGGACTCCCTGATCCCCGGCCAGGTCTACGGCGGTCTCAGCGACGCCCAGCTCGACTGGCTGAACGATCTGCTGCGCACCACCGCCGAGCGGGGCACGATCGTCGCCTTCCACCATCCGCCGATCGCCATGGACGTCGACACCCAGCGCGCCTTCGGGCTGCGCAATCCGCGTTCGCTGGCGGAGGTGCTGCGGGGCAGCGATGTCCGGGTGGTGCTGACCGGGCACTTCCATCTCCAGCTCCTCGGGCTGCTCGCCGCGATCCCGGTCTGGGTCGGCCCGGCGGTGGTGAACCGCATCGACCTCACCGCCCGCCCCGGCGCCGAGCGGGCCGTGCGGGGGGCGTCCGCGTCGGTGGTCGATGTCGGCGGGGCCGCGGGGCCGCTCTTCCACACCCTGCACGCCCGTGACCCGCGCGCCCACGAGACCGTCTACGAGCTGGACGAGGACCAGGTGCTGGATGTCATCGAGGCGCGGGGTTGGGTGCGGTAGCCCCTCCGGGGGGGGGAGAGAGAGAGGCTGCGAGCGGGGGCTTATGGGCCGGGGGCCTGCGGCGCGCTTTCCCTCGCCCCCGCCCTCGCTCTTGCCCCCGTCTCCGCCCCGATTCTGACCAGTGTTTCTTGAGTAACTCAAGCAAGTAAATTATCGTTGCCTCGGTCAATGATCTGGTGATGTTCCGACGGAGGCTCCGACATGTCCGACTCGCTCTCCCCCACCGCCGCGACCGGGGGCGCGGCACCGCCGCGGAGCATGGCCGTCGTCGTGGTCCTCGCCTTCAGCGGGATCGTCGTCGCGCTGATGCAGACGCTGGTCATCCCGATCGTCCCGGAGCTGCCGCGGCTGCTGGACGCGAACGCGTCCGACGCCGCCTGGGCCGTCACCGCCACCCTGCTCGCGGCGGCCGTGGCCACCCCGGTGATGGGGCGGCTCGGGGACATGTACGGCAAGCGGCGGATGCTGCTGGTGTCCGTGGCCCTGCTGGTCGCCGGGTCCGTCGTCGCCGCGCTCAGCGACTCGCTCGCCCCGATGCTCGTGGGCCGGGTGCTCCAGGGCCTGGCCTCCGGGGTGATCCCGCTCGGCATCAGCATCATGCGCGACGAACTGCCCGCCGAGCGGCTCGCCTCCGCCACCGCCATGATGAGCGCCTCGCTCGGCGTCGGCGGCGCCCTCGGACTGCCCGCCGCCGCCCTGATCGCCGACAACTTCGACTGGCACATCCTGTTCTGGGCCTCGGCGGTGCTCGGTGTGGTGGCCGGGGCGCTGGTGATCGCCCTCGTCCCGGAGTCGCCGGTGCGCACGGGCGGCCGGTTCGATGTGCCCGGTGCCGTCGGGGTGGCCGTGGGGCTGGTCTGTCTGCTGCTCGCGGTCTCCAAGGGCGCCGACTGGGGCTGGACGAGTGCCACCACGCTGGGGCTGTTCGCCGCCGCCGTGCTGGTGCTGCTGATGTGGGGGCGCTATGAGCTGCGCACCCGGGAGCCGCTGGTCGATCTGCGGTCCACCGTCCGCCGCCAGGTGCTGGTCACCAATCTCGCCTCGATCGCCGTCGGCCTCGCCATGTTCGCCATGTCCCTGGTGATGCCGCAGATCCTCCAGATGCCGGCCGCGACCGGCTACGGCCTCGGGCAGTCCATGCTGGCCGCCGGGCTGGTGATGGCCCCCTCCGGGCTGGTGATGATGGCCACCGCGCCCGTCTCCGCCCTGGTCACCAAGGCCAAGGGGCCCAAGGTGACCCTGATGGTCGGCGCGCTGATCGTGGCCGCCGGGTACGGGCTGAGCATCGCCCTGATGTCCGAGGTCTGGCACTTCGTGCTGGTGTCCTGTGTCATCGGCGCCGGGATCGGCTTCACCTACGGCTCGATGCCCGCGCTGATCATGGAGGCCGTGGAGCCGTCCGAGACCGCCGCCGCGAACAGCTTCAACACGCTCATGCGGTCCATCGGCACGTCCTTCGCCAGCGCGCTCGCCGGGGTGATCCTGGCCCAGATGACCACGTCGTTCGGGCCGGTCGCGCTGCCCTCGCGGGACGGCTTCCGTACGGTGCTCGCGGTCGGCGCGGGCGCGGCGCTGGTGGCCTTCGCGGTCGCCGCGTTCCTGCCCGCCCGGCGGGTGGTTCCCGTGGGGGCCACGACGCTGAAGGCGTCCTCGGCGGAGGAGGGCGGGGCCGAGGTGGAGGCCGTCCGAGAGGTGTGAGCCGCGGCGCCACCGGTTGCCGGGTGGCTCGGCCGGGAGGGGGACCGGCGGCTACCGGTTTTCGGAGGCTCGGTCGCGGGGGTGACCGGTGGCTACGGATTGCCCAGTGGCTCGGTCGGGAGGGGTGACCGGCGGCTACCGGTATCCCGGAGGCTCCGGTCGCGGGGGGTGACCGGCGCCACCGGTTGCCGGGTGGCTCGGTCGGGAGGGGTGACCGGCGGCTGCCGGTTTCCCGGTGGCTCGGTCGCGGGGGATGGCCGGTGGCTACGGATTCCCCGGTGGCTCGGTCGTGAGGGGGACCGGCGGCTGCCGGTTTCCCGGCGGCTCCGTCGTGGGGGATGACCGGCGGCTACCGGTTCTCCAGTGGCTCGGTCGGGAGGGGTGACCGGCGGCTACTGGTTGCCCGGTGGCTCGGTCGCGGGGGATGACCTGCGGCTACAGCTTGCCCGGCGGCTCGGTCGCGGGGGATGACCGGCGGTCACAGGTTGCCCAGTGGCTCGATGTCCGTGCGGATCGGGGTGCCCCAGACCCGTAGGACCTCGTAGTCGGTGAACTCGTGGACCAGGCGGTAGGCCGTCGCCGGGCGGGAGCCGCGGCGCTGGGCGGCGAGATACAGCTCCGCCTCGTGCCGGTCGCGGCGCGGGGTGCCGCACAGCTGCCACTCCTGCCCGTTCCACAGCTCCGGCAGCCAGCGCTGCTGGGGCTGCGGACGGTCGCCGCGCACCCCGTAGCGGGAGGGCGCGCCGGGGGCCGGGCCCGCCGGTCCCGCCGGGCCGTTGAACTCCGCGCGGCGGGCCGCCCGCCGTCGGGTCTCGCACAGCAGGCACAGATCCGGCGCGCTCTCGTCGACCGGGCCGCCCGGGTGCTCGGCGCACCGGGTCGTCGGCGCCGCCGCGGTGACGCCCTCCTCCAGCAGGTCCAGGGCGCGGCGCAGATCCCCGCGGATCTCGTGCAGCTTGGCGTCCGGGGTCGTCCCGGTCAGGGCGTCGCCGTGCTCACCGACGAGTCGGAGGGCACGGCCCAGGGAGGTGAGTTGGGCGTGGTTCATGGGTCCAGTGTCGTATGCCTCAGGCCGAAGGCGTACGTGGCGAGGAAACCGGCCGCGTAACCGGTGGCCAGGCCGCCCCCGTACACCGCCGCCGACGCCCCGAGGCCGTGGTTGCCGGCCAGCAGCGGGAAGAGGGCCCAGCCGGACGGGCCGATCGCGGTCGCGCCGACCTTCACCCCGAGCATCGCGAACACCCCGATGAACGCCCCGCCCGCCGCGCCGCCCACGCACGCCGTCAGGAAGGGGCGGCCGAGGGGGAGGGAGACGCCGTAGATCAGCGGCTCGCCGACGCCGAGCAGGCCCGCCGGGAGCGCGGATCTGATCGTCGTCCGCAAGGAGGTGTCGGCGCGCAGGCGGGCGTAGACGGCCGCCGCCGCGCCGACCTGGCCCGCGCCCGCCATGGCGAGGAGGGGGAGCAGGACGGTGTAGCCCTGCTGCTCGATCAGGGTGGCGTGGACGGGGATCAGGGCCTGGTGCAGGCCCAGCATCACCAGGGGCAGGAAGAGCCCGCCGAGGACCAGGCCCGCGAGGGCGCCGGTGGTGCTCAGCAGCCAGTCGGTAGCGGTGCCGAGGGCGGCGGCGACGGCCCCGGCCGCGTACATCAGGCCGTAGAGGGTGGCCAGGCCCGCGATCAGCACGGTGAGGGTGGGGGTGAGCAGGACATCGAGGGCGGCCGGGATCCGCCCCCGGCACGCCTTCTCCACGACGGTGCCGAGCAGCGCGGCGGCGAGGGCGCCGAGGACGCCGCCCTGGCCGGGGGCGAGGGTCACGCCGAAGGCGGTCACCTGGGCGACCCCGGGGTACACCACCACCGCGGCGACGGCGCCGCCGAGGATCGGGGTGCCGCCGAACTCCTTCGCGGTGAAGTAGCCGACGAAAACCGCGATCAGCGCCATGAAGGCGGCGGCGACGGCGGTCAGCGCCGGGGTCACCCCGGGCAGCCAGCCGGCGTTGCGCAGCAGCCCGGCCAGCCCGGCGAGGATGCCGCAGCCGATGAGGGCGGGGATCAGCGGCACGAAGATGTTCGCGATCCGGCGCAGGGCGGTTCTGGCGGGGGTGGCGTTGCGCTCCCGGCGGCCGACGCGGAGCCGCTCGCCACGGGCGGCGAGTTCCGCGGCGGTGGTGGCGGAGGCCGTTTGCAGGTGTGTCTCGAACTCGGCGGTTGTGCCGGGGGCGGTCTGGAGCCGGGTCTCGAAGTCGGCGGCCGTGCCGGACGCCGCCGCCCGTAGCCGCGTCTTGAATTCCGCCGTCACCCGGGTGACCACCCCCGGCCCCAGCACGATCTGGTACGTGTCGTCGGCGGTGACCGTGCCGAGGACGCCGGGCAGCGCCCGCAGCGCGCTCTCGTCGGCCAGTGCCGGATCGGCGAGGCCGAGGCGCAGCCGGGTCATGCAGTGGGCGACGGAGGTGATGTTCGCCGGGCCGCCGAGGAGGGGGAGGAGGGCCGCGGCGAGCGCGGAGGGTTCGGTCGCGGAGGGGTCGGTACGCACCTCCCGAGGGTGCGGGTCAGGGGGTGGCCGCGGCGAGCGCGGCGCGCAGATGGCCGCCGGACTCCTCCAGAAGGCGGGCGGCGGTGGGGCCGTCCACCCCGGCCAGGATGGTCAGGACGGCGTCCTTGACCTCGCCGTCGGTGGCGGCGAGCGCCCGCTCGATCTCGTCGTCCCGGGCGCCGGTGGCCAGCGCGACGATCCGGTGGGAGCGGGCGCGCAGCTTCTCGTTGGAGGCACGCACGTCCACCATCAGATTTCCGTAGGTCTTGCCCAGCCGGATCATCGTGATCGTCGAGATCATGTTGAGGACCAGCTTCTGGGCGGTGCCCGCCTTCAGCCGGGTGGAGCCGGTGAGGAGTTCGGGGCCGACGACCACCTCGATGCCGTGCTCGGCGGCGGCGGCCAGCGCGCTGCCCGGGTTGCAGGACAGGCCGACGGTCAGCGCGCCCAGGTCGCGGGCGTGCCCGACGGCCCCGAGGGCGTACGGGGTGCGGCCGGAGGCGGAGACGCCGACGACGGTGTCGGCGGGGGTCGGCTTCAGGGCGTCCAGGTCGGCGCGGGCCAGGCCGGGGGAGTCCTCGGCGCCCTCGACCGAGGTCACCATGGCGGACGGGCCGCCCGCGATCAGCCCGACGACCTGGCCGGGGTCGGTGTTGAAGGTGGGCGGGCACTCGGAGGCGTCCAGCACCCCGAGCCGCCCGGCGGTCCCGGCACCGGCGTAGATCAGCCGCCCGCCGTGGCCCATCCGGGCGGCGACGGCGTCGATGGCGGCGGCGATCCGGGGCAGCTGACGGGCGACGGCGGCGGCGACGGTGGCGTCCTCGCCGTTCATCAGGGTGGCGAGGGCGAGGGTGTCGAGGCGGTCGATCTCGGCGAGGTCCGGCCGGAACGCCTCGGTGGCCAGGGACTCCAACTCGGCACGGAGATCGCGGGGTTCGGAGGTGGAGGTCATGATGTCAGGGGGCTCTTTCGACGAGTGCCGGGTTGCTGTGCGGGTGTTCCGGGTCAGCGGCGGTGGCGGTGGGCCAGGGCCTCGTAGGACGCGGCCAGCGCGGGCCCCGCCGTCTCGTACGTCCGCTGGGCCACCCCGACGAACAGACAGTCCACGACCAGCAGCTGTCCGGTCCGGGAGGACATCGCGGCGGGCCGCAGCTCGCTCTCCCGGGCCGTGGAGGTGGTCAGGACGTGATCGGCGTACTGGGTGACCGCCCCGTCCGGCCGCCCGGTGATGGCCACGGTGGTGGCCCCCCGTTCGAAGGCGACCCGCAGCGGCTCGATGACGTCCCCGGTCGACCCGGAGTGGGTGATGGCGACGGCGACATCGCCCGCGCGCAGCTGGACGGCGTTGGTGACGGCGAGATGGGGGTCGGAGTGGGCGTGGGCTATGAGCCCTATCCGCAGCAGCTTCTGGGTGAGGTCCTGGGCGACCAGTCCGGACGCCCCGATGCCGTAGACATCGATCCGGCGGGCCGTCGCGGCGGCGGCGACGGCGGCGCCGAGCTGGGCGGTGTCCAGTCCGGCGGCGGTGTCGGCGAGGGTCTGCCGCTCGTCGTGGGCGAGTTTGGCGACGACCTCGGCGATGGGGTCGTCCACGGCGATGTCGGTGGTGATCGCGGGGGCGCGGCCGGACTGCTGCTGGGCGGCCAGCCCGGCGAGGGCGAGCCGCAGATCGCGGTAGCCGGGGTAGCCGAGCAGCCGGGCCGTGCGGACCACGGTGGCCTCGCTGGTGCCGGTGAGTTCGGCGAGACCGGTGACCGTGAGGGCGGCGCACCCGGCGGGGTCCCCGGCGACGGCCTCGGCGACGCGCTGCATGGAGCGGGTCATCGAGGGGCCGAGGGTGCGCACCTTGGCGGCGAGGGCGGCGGGCGCCGGGGAGGGGGAGGGGGTGGTGGGTGCCGGGGAGGGGGAGGGGGTGGTGGGTGCCGGGGTGGGGGAGGTGTTGAAAGTTTCCTTCACGTCCTGGGTCACTCCTGAAAGATATTTTCGGGCCGGGGGCGGGTCAAGGGCGCGCGAGGTACGCACAATGGGGGTTATGGCTCCGCACTCAGCATCCCCGCCCCCCTCCCGGCCCGTCAGCCCCCTGGAACAGGCCCTCCATACGGCCCGTGCACTGGTGCTGGCGGATCTGGCCGCCGGTGAGGTGGCGGAGGCGGATGTGGTGTCGCTGGTCGAGGACTCGGTGCGGGAGCGGCGCTGGTGGGTGGAGCAGTGGCCGGACGGGGCCGGTTTCGTCGCCGGGCTGGTCGCGCAGGACGTCCAGGACGCGCTGCTGGACCGCTACGGCCGCTGGCCGCTGTGCCCGGTGTGCGGCTCCGGCGACCCGCACGCCCTGGAGATCGAGCCCGAGCTGGGCCCCGACCCGCACTGGGTGTGCCACCAGGCGGGGGTGAGGGTCGCGGCGCTGGGCGGGCTGGGATCCGGTGAATCCGGTGGATCCGGTGAATCCGGTGGAGGCGCTGGATCCGCCGGAGGCGCTGGGGCGGAGCCCTCCTCGTGACGATCTACATCGACCCGCCCACCTGGCCGGGCCACGGCCGCCTCTGGTCGCATCTGATCAGCGACGCCTCCTACGCCGAACTCCATCTCTTCGCCGCCGCGCTGGGCGTCCCGCCCCGGGCCTTCGAGCGCGACCACTACGACCTGCCGTCCGAGCGCTACCGGGACGCGGTCCGGGCGGGCGCGACGGAGGTGAGCAGCCGGGAGGTGGTACGGCTGCTGACGGGCGCGGGGCTGCGCAGGCCGAAGGGGCGGCGGGTGTGAGCCGCCCCGGTCACCGTCCGCCGCGCAGCTCGTAGGCGAGCAAGGGGGCCTCGGTGTCGGCGGGGTCGTCGGCGCGGGTGAAGCCGGCGCGGGTGAGGACGGCCTGGGAGGGGAGGTTGTCCGGTTCCACCGTGGCGAACAGGGAGCGGACGCCGGGGCGGGCGAGGGCGTCGGCGGCCAGTGCGCGCAGCGCCTCGGTGGCGTACCCCTGGCCGCGGGCCGCCTCGACCAGGTCGTAGCCGATCTCCACCCGGCCGTCGTCGTCGGGGGCGCCGTGGAAGCCCATGGCGCCCAGCGCCCGGCCGTCGTCGTGGCGGACGAGGACGTACAGCCCGAACTCCGGCCGGTACACCCCCGCTTCGTCCGCCCTGACGAGCATTCCGGCGGCGACCCGGGTGCCCTCGAAGGGCGTGCCCCCGGCCCAGGTGAAGCCGCCGTCGCCGCCGGTGGCGAGGGCGCGGGCGGTGTCGGGGGAGACGGGGTGGAGGGTGAGGCGGGCGGCCGTCGCCGGCTCGGTCATGGGCGGGTTCCTTGCGAGGCGGCGGCGGCGAGGAGGTCGATCTCGGCGTTGATGTTGTAGCGGGCGGTGCGCTCCCAGTGCTCCGTGCCGTACGGGGTGCGGAAGAGGGCCGGGAGGGCGAGGAGCCCGCGCAGCACTTCCGCGCGTCCGTTGCGAAAGTCCTCCTGGGGTACGAAGGCGTACTCCTCGCGGACAGCGGCCGTATAGGCGGCGTACGCCGACGGGGGCGCGGCCAGGATCGCCAGATCGGCGTCGCACAGGGCCTGTCCGTCGGGGTCGTCGGCAGCCGGGTCGTGACCGGTGGTCAGCCGGACCAGCCGGGCCACCTCGGCGGCCCGCTCCGCCGGAACCCCGGCCTCGGCGAGCGCCCGCCCGGCGAGCCGCGCCGACCGCTCCTCGTTCCCGTCCCGCTCCGGCCGGTACACCGCGTCATGGAACCAGGCCGCGAGCAGTACGGCGTCCGGATCGGCGGCGTGCCCCGCCAGCGCCCCGTCGAGGTGGTCGAGGACCGCGGTGAGATGGGCGAGGGTGTGGTACCGGCGCCAGGGTTCGCCCCAGCGGGCGAGCAGATCATCGGCGTACGGCAGCGGATCGGGTCCGTCCGCCCCGCCGCGGGCCCCGGTGAGGGCGGCGGCGAAACGGGTGCGCAGGGCGTCGGGATCGGCCATGCGGTCATTCTCCCCCTGCCCGGGTGTCCCCTTCGGTGGCACCCTGTGCCTAGTTTGGGGGCATGACTGACAAAGGTGTGCAGGGTGTGCACGGTGGTGCGGGTGCGGCGGGCGTCGAGCGGGACCCGGAGGTGCCGGGGCGGCTGCTGGCGGTGGAGCGGGACGCGCTGGTGCCGCTGCTGCGGGGCCGGGCGGATTCGGACTTCGAGATCCTGACGGAGGCGTGTCCGGAGTGGACGGTCCGGGACGTACTGGCACATTGCGCTTCCGTGCTGTCCCGGGTGGTGGAGAGCCGGTACGAGAAGGGCGTGTTCTCGCCCTCCGCCAACCAGCGGGACATCGAGGCGCTGTCCCAGCTGTCCCCGCAGGGAATCGTGGACGAGCTGGAGCGCGGGATGTCCGAGGCCGGGCCGATCATCGCGAAGGCGGGCGGGATCCTCGACGGCATCGGCCTCGGGGAGTGGGTGCACGCGGGCGATGTGCGCGAGGCGCTCGGCGAGCCGGGGGCGTACGGGGGCGCCGGGCTGCCGGACGCGTTGACGCTGCTCGCGCAGATCAGCCGGGAGAAGGGCAAGGTCGCGCTGCACGCCGACCTCGACGACCGGGACGAGCCGGTACTGCTGGGCGAGCCGGACGGACAGCGCCCCCCGGCCCGTTTCCTCGGCGACGCGCCCACCCTCGTACGGCTGTACTCGGGGCGGTCGGTGCGGGGGGCGGAGTTCGAACTGGTGGGGGTGACGGCGGGGGAGCTGAACATCTACGCGTGAGGCGTGCCCGGCGGATGCCCGTGACGGCCGATGGCCGAATGGTGTGCCTCGCCGGGCCGGGTCGCGCCCCGGTGCCCCGCCGAGGGTGCGGCCGATCGTCCGTTACGCGGCAGAAATCCTTTCGCAGGGCAAAGATTTACGCGTGACAACTGCGACGGAACCGTTCTTGGCCGGGGCCCCTCCTCGCGGCCTGCGGGTTCCCGGCGTACCCTGATATTGGACTAGACCTGTAGTCGCCAGGGGAAACGGGAAGGGGTCCTGATGGTTTCGCGTGCAGTCCTGGAGGTGATCGCGCTCGATCCCGAGGACGCGGTCGCCGCCCAGGAGGGGGGAGCGGACCGGCTGGAGCTGGTCACCGACATGGCCGCCGACGGGCTCACGCCGTCCGCCGACACCTTCGCGGCGATCCGCGCCGCCGTCGACATTCCGCTGCGGGTGATGCTGCGGCTCGCGGGAGGGTTCACCGCGGGGGACACCGGACGGCTGGTGGACGCGGCGCGGCGGATGCGGGGGGCGGGGGCGGAGGAGTTCGTGCTCGGGTTCCTCGATCCGCACGGGGGGCTGGATCTGGGGACGGTCGAACAGCTCGTGGGGGAGCTGGACGGCTGCGCCTGGACCTTCCACCGCGCGATCGACCGCGCCGCCGACCGGGACGCCCTGCGCAAGCAGCTCGACGGCCTGCCCGGACTCGACACCTACCTCACCGCGGGCGCGGCGGCCGGTGTCGACGAGGGCCGCACCACGCTCCTCACGGAGGCGGGCCGACAGGGCGAGCCGGGGTACGAGCAGCGGCTGCTGGTCGGGGGCGGGCTGCGCCTGGACCACGTCCCCGCACTGCGGGCGGCGGGCATCGACGCCTTCCACATCGGCGGCGCGGCGCGCCCCGAGGGCTGGGCGGGGCCGGTGTCGTCGGCAGCGGTGGGGGAGTGGAGGGCGGTGTTGGACGGGGGTGTGTAGGGGGTAGGGGTCCGGTCACGGGCGAGGGGTGGGTGCGGGTGCGGGGGTGTTGTGCAGTGCGGTACGCCCTGGAGCCCCGCTCACTTGCCCGCTTCGGGGCCGTACCACTGGATGGCCTGCCCGGTGACGGCGGCGATGCAGTCGAAGTCCCGGTCGCGGTGCAGGAGCGTCAGCCCCTGCAACTCGGCGGTGGCGGCCACGACGAGGTCCACCGGCCCGGCACTGCGGTGCTGCCCGCGTCGCGTGAGAAGCTCCTGGACCTGCCAGGCGCGGTCGTAGGCGCGGTCGTCGACCGGTACCCAGCCGAAGAGCAACCGCAGGTACTCGATGCCCTGGGTGCGGTCGGCGGCCGAGCGGGCGCTGTAGAAGAACTCCAGCTCGGTGATGGGGCAGGTGGCGATGAGTCCGGCCGCCGCCGCCTGGTCCCAGCCGTACTGCTCGGCGTCGCCGTGGAGCAGGCGGGCGAGGGCGCTGCTGTCGATCAGATACTGCGCGGCGTTCACCGGCGGTAGTTTTCCTTGTCCTCGAACAAGCCCAGGTCGAAGCCGCCCTCGACGGCGGCGGCCCGCAGGCGGGTCAGCGCCAGAGCGCGCCGCCGGTTCTCCAGCACCTCGCGCAGCGCGGTGTTCACCGTCTCTTTCTTGGTGCTGGTGCCCAGGGCCTTGGCCACGTCCGCGACGAGCTGGTCGTCCAGGTCGATCACTGTGCGGGTCATCGATCGATGCCTCCTGAGATACGCATCCCGAGATCACATCCTCAGATCACATCCCGAGATATGCGGTCGAGATATGCGGTCGAGATATGCGTCGAGATATACAATGACCCATCCAGTATATCTACTGTCACCCCAAGGCCCCCGGCAACGCCTCCCTGTGCGTCACCACCAACCCCGAGACCGCCCGGGTCAACGCCACGTACAGCCGCCGCAGCCCCGTCCTCCCGTCCGGCTCGCCCGCCACCACCGCGCCCGGCTCGTCCAGGACGACGTAGTCGTACTCCAGCCCCTTCGCCAACGACGCCGGTACCAGCGTCAGCCGGGTCTGCCGGGTCGTCTCCTCCCCGGGGTCGAGATACCCGATCCCGGCCGCCCGCAGGGCATCCCCCAGCACCCCCACCCGCGCGTCCGCCGCGATCAGCCCGATCGACCCCTCCCGCCCCAGCGACTCCCGTACGGCGTCGATCACCCCGGAGTCGTCAAAGACCTCCCGCACCTCGAACACCCCGGGGTTCTCGCGGACCGACTCCACCGGCGTCAGCCCCGGCGCGATGTGCGGCAGCAGCCGTGACGCGTACGCGATGACATCCGTCGGCACCCGGAACCCGGCGGTCAGCTCCTCCACCACCGCGTCCCCCTTCCCCAGATGCCCCAGGGCCTCCGCCCAGCTCCGCGTGGCCCACGGGGTCGTCCCCTGCGCCAGATCCCCCAGCACCGTCGCCGACCCGGTCGTACAGCGGCGCCCGACCGCGCGGTACTGCATCGGCGACAGATCCTGCGCCTCGTCCAGCACCACATGCCCCAGGGAATGCGTGCGCTCGATGAGATCCGCGGCCTCGTCGACCAGCACCGCGTCCGCCGCCGACCACTTCGCCGACTTCACCGACCGCACGGGCCGCGCCCACAGCACCGCCTTCTGCTCCTGTGCCGTCAGCACCCCCTCGGCATGCTCCGCGAGGAACTCCGCGTCGCCGAGCAGCCGCAGCACCAGCTTCCCCGGTTCCACCACCGGCCAGAGGGCCTTCACGGCCGCCTTCACCGCGCTGTCGCGCGCCACCGCGTCCTGCACCCGGTCGTCCGGCGCCTCGCCGGAGCGTTCCATCTGCACCAGCACCGCGTGCGCGATCCGCTGCGGCAGCGCCTCCCGCGCGGCCCCGTAGCGGATGTCCCGGTCGAGCAGCTCCCGCACCAGCTCCTCCAGCTCGTACGCCGGTACCCGCCACCGCCGGGAGCCCCGCACCACGACCACCGGCTCGACGGGCATGCTCACGTGCGCGTACAGCGCCCGGCGCAGCACCTCCGCCATCCGGGCGTCGCCCTTGACGACCGCCGCCGCCGACCCGTCCGTACCGCGCACCTCCACCCGCGCGACCAGGTCGTCCACCGTGGCCTGCCGCACCGCCAGCTCCCCCAGCGCGGGGAGCACCTGCTCGATGTAGTGGAGGAAGGACCGGTTGGGGCCGATCACCAGCGTGCCGGTGCGGGCGAGCCGTTCGCGGTGGGCGTACAGCAGATAGGCCACCCGGTGCAGCCCCACCGCCGTCTTCCCCGTACCGGGCCCGCCCTGCACGCACACCGTCCCGCCGAGCCCGGCCCGGACGATCTCGTCCTGCTCGGGCTGGATCGTCGCGACGATGTCCCGCATGGGTCCGACGCGGGGCCGCTCGATCTCCCGCTGAAGCAGCCGACTGGTCCGGGCCGTCTCGGAGGGGGCCGAGGGGGTCGAGGGGGTCGAGGGGGTCGAGGGGGCCGAAGGGTCCGCCGCCGGGTCCGCCGGGTCCCCCTGATCCCCGGGGTCCGACAGCCGCTCGTCCTCGTACGCGGTCAGCTCACCGCCGGTGAAGCCGAAGCGGCGGCGCAGGGCGATGTCCAGGGGGTTCTTCTTGGACGCCCGGTAGAACGGCTGCGCGACCGGCGCCCGCCAGTCGATCACCATGGGGTCGCCCTCGCCGTCGTGCACATGCCGACGCCCGATGTAGAAGCGCTCGCCGTCGGCCCCTTCGGCGCGCTCGGCGCCGGGCGCGTGCAGATAGTCGAGGCGGCCGAAGAACAGCGGGGTACCGGCGAGGTCGGCGAGCGCCTTGACCCGCAGCTCGATCTGGTGGGCGAGCGCCTCGGCGCTGACCCAGTTCGCGGCGACATCGCTGATGTCGAGCGCCTCGGCCTCCTCCCGCATGGCCCGCAGGGCGGCCCGGGAGGAGGAGAGGTGGGCGCGTTCGTGGAGGAGGGGGTTTTGGGGGTCCTGTGGGTCCTGCTGGTCACGCGGGTCGCGCGGGTCGGCGGGGTTGGTGGCGCCGGTGGTGGTGGCGGGCGTGGACAAGGTGGTGCCTCCGGAGGGGTCTGCGCGGGTGCGGTACCGGTGCGCTACCAGTGCGCTACGGGTGCGGTATCTGCGGTACCGGTGCGATGCGGGATACCGGCCGGTTTCCGTCCGGTCGGCGGCACTCCGGGAGGGAGGCGGGCAAGAGCGGAGATCCTAGATGAACGGTGGGGGAGGGGGCCACTGAATATCCGCGGACCTGCGGACCTGCGGGCCTGCGGATCCGCGTATCCACGTATCCGGGCGGCGATCACCGGCGGCGATCACCGGCCCGAGGCTGGGCCGCTGCATCCCCTAGGGGATGGGCCGTCCTCCTGGAGGGGGCAACGGCGGGGGCGGGGTCCACCCGGGGGTGGACGGGAGGGGCAGGGGAATTAGCTCCCCAGACCGATGCCGTCTTCACCTCCGGAAACGCACTATGGATGTATGAGCGCAGCGACTATCACCCCAGTTCCCGGGCGCCCCGCAGGCGCCACCGCCGTCGCCGGCTCCCACCGGCATCGCATAGGCGAAGCTGTGCGTGCCGTACGGGTGTTCGCGGGCGCGGCGTTCGATGTCGTCATCCTCGGTGAGTACGCGGAGGAAGCGGGCGTGCGCCGCAGGTGACTGTTCGGGGCGCGGCGGACGGCGCGGATTCCGGCCCTGTGTCTGTATGGCCGCGGATGCCTGGTTCATGGCATGGGTTCGTCCAGCACCGCGTACTACCCGACGCTTGCGGGGAGTAGCGTTCTGACTACCACGTCGGACCCAGGGATTCAGCATGCCGTACCCCGCTCACAGGCCCACCGAGAGTGTGGGTTCACGCATCCGCGCGATGCGGCTCATCCGTGACTGCACGCTCTCCGAACTGGGGCGGCTCGCGCATGTGTCCAAGAGCCAGCTGTCCCGAGTCGAGAACGGCGAACAACCGGCAAGCCCTTCTGTGCTGGCGGCCGTTGCCCGTGCGCTGTCCGTGGACATCTCGGTCCTTCACGGTCAGCCGTACATCAAGATCCTTCAGCAGGAGCAACTCGACGCGATGGTGTCCCCGATCGGAAGTGCCCTGGAGGCATGGGACATCGAGCTTGACGACGATCCGGAGCCACGACCCATCGGCACCTTGGAAGCGGAGGTCGACCGGGTGGTCGGTCTGCGCATGGGCGCGGAGTTCTCGGAGACGGCGAAGGTCCTCCCCGGGCTGATCACGGAGGTGGCTTCCGCGGCCCGCAGACACGACACCCCGGGGCACCGACGGGAAACGCTGTACGCACTTCAGACCGAACTCGCACGGACCGCCGCCAGCGTCGCCTACCGCCTCGGCTACGCGGATCTGGCGAGGCTGGCCGTGGCGCGCATGGGTACGGCGGCACGGGAGTCGGGCGACCCGTGCCTTGTCGCCATCGAACGGTTCGAGCGGGCGGCGATCACCCACGGTTCCGCCGGCCGGGCGGACCGAAGCGTTGCCCTGATGCGTCAGGCCCTGCGAGACCTCGACGACGACGGCAGCCGGGCGGTGCGTGCGGTGCGCGGCATTCTCGTGCTGCGGGCGGCCACCTACGCCCGCCGGGCGCGGGACACCAGCGCGGCCGACAGCTGGATCGAGCAGGCCGAGGAGATCGCCTCGACCACCGGAGACGTGGATCTCTACGCGCTCTCCTTCGGGCCGCGCTGGGTTCGGATGAGCCGGGTCTCGGACCTGAACGACAGCGACGATCACGATGAAGCGCTGCGGCAGGCAACCGAGTTGCGGCTGCCGGACGACTACCCGCCGAACCGGAGAGCCCATTTCTGGATCAACCGCGCGCGGGCGGAAGCATGGACCGCGCGCCACGATGACGCCTTGCTGTCGCTGGCGAACGCCCGCGATGCCGCCCCGCAGATGACGCGATTCCATCCCGAAGTGCACGAGACGGTGGGGACTCTGCTGCGGGCGCGGACCCGAGCGTCCGAGAGCCTGCGCGAGTTCGCGGCGTGGAGCGGCGTTTAGCACAGTCCATACAGACAGGTCAACGCTCTGCTGTTCCCAACCAGGGGACAGCAGAGCGTTGTTTTCTCGGCACGCTGAGTCAGCAAAGGGGACCCCCGCGACCGTCCGACCGGTCCGGGGGCGTGGCCAACAGCCTCAGAGGAGCTGATGACAGTGAGCATTATCCACACTGTCGTACGACGGGTACTGGGTGTCTTCAGGCCCGGTACGGGCAGTCGGCGGGCAGCCGTCCGCCCGGTCCGTGCCGATTCCCACCGGCACGCCGCCGGTGCCGAGGGTGCGCGGTGAACGCGGGTGTCCCGCCTGATGAGGGCATGTCGCGCATGACGATCGAGACGTACCGAGTGGGTCCCGACGGCAAGCGGATCGGCCCCGTCCGGCGACGCACGTATCGGGGCGTTCCCGGCCCACTGATGCTCGCGTCGCACCGCTGGCCCCCCTGCCGCTGCCCCCGCTGCCGGACGGGCGACGGGCAGCCCGACGTCCCGTAACCGGACCCACACCCCCTGCCTGGGCCCGGCCCTCGTTCACGAATCCGCCGAGCCCGGCAGGGCATGCCCGCGTCTGGTCCCCCGACGGCTCCCTCGCCCACCTCCGCCCCGACGGCACCGTGACCGAGACGGGCCCCCGCCCGCTGTGGGCCACCCTCGAAGAGGCGCACCGCGTCCACCGGGAGCACGGCGAGCCCGGTCCCGGCCGCTACGGCATCACCGTCACCGAGACCCGGCAGCGCGTCTGGCTGGACGCGCCGGACGGGCCCGGCTGGGTGCTCGTGCCCTGACCACTTATGGTCACCGAGTGACGCGCCGATCGCTACTCCTGGTTACTGTCTCGCTCGCCGCCTTCCTCGGTCTCTGTGCCGTGCGCGGGCTCCCCATGGCCGATCTCCACGTCTACCGCGCCGAAGGCGCCGCCGTGCTCGCCGGGCGGGATCTGTACGGGTTCACCGTCACGGAGTGGCAGCTGCCCGCCACCTATCCGCCCTTCGCGGCGCTGCTGTTCGCCCCGCTGGTCTGGCTCCCGGTGCCGGTGGTCAAGGGCGTGTTTCTCGTCGGGAATCTCGTGCTGCTGGCCTGGCTGGTTCTGCTCTCCGCGCGTCTCGCGCACAGGAACCTCCCCCTCCCCCTGCTCTGCGCGGGGACCGCCCTCGCGCTGTGGCTGGAGCCCGTTTTCCAGACGCTTCTCTTCGGACAGATCAATCTCGCCCTGGTCTGTCTGGTGCTGTGGGATCTGACCCGCGCCCCCGGCGCCCGGGGCCGGGGTGTGGCCATCGGGATCGCCGCCGGGATCAAGCTCACCCCGGCCGTGTTCCTCGTCCAGCTCGCCCTGCGCGGCCGGTACCGGGAGGCGGCGGCGGGGCTGGCCGCGTTCGGGGGGACCGTTGTCGTCGGGGGGCTGGTGCTGCCCGGTGCCAGCGTCGGGTTCTGGACCCGGTATCTGTACGACACCGGCCGCGTCGGGAAGGCGTGGATCGTCGACAACCAGTCCTTGCAGGGGATGGTGGCCCGTCTGCTCGGTGATCCGGAGCCGGGGGTGGTCTGGGCTGTTCCGGCGCTGGTCGTCGCCGCGACCGGGCTGTGGCTGGTGCGGCGCGCGGCGGACGAGCGTACGGCCGTGCTGGTCACCGCGGGGACCGCGCTGCTGGTGGCGCCGATCAGCTGGAGCCACCACTGGGTGTGGTGCGTCCCGCTGCTGGTCGTCGTGGCCGCCGAGGGCCGCCGCCGTACCGCGGCCCTGCTGGCGGTGCTGTTCACGGCGCGGACGATGTGGCTCGTACCGCATCAGGGGGAGCTGGATCTGCGGCTGCCCTGGTGGCAGCAGGCCGCGGCCTCGCCGTACGCGCTGCTGGTGCTGGGGCTGCTGGCGTACGGCGTGGTGGCTCAGCTCTCGGCGAGGAGTTCGTCGGCGTCCATGATCCGGTATGCGTAGCCCTGCTCGGCGAGGAACCGCTGGCGGTGGGCGGCGAAGTCCTGGTCGATGGTGTCGCGGGCGACCACGGAGTAGAAGTGCGCCTGATGGCCGTCCGCCTTGGGGCGCAGCACCCGGCCGAGGCGCTGGGCCTCCTCCTGGCGGGAGCCGAAGGTGCCGGAGACCTGGACGGCGACCGTGGCCTCCGGGAGGTCGATGGAGAAGTTGGCGACCTTCGACACCACCAGGACGCTGATCTCGCCCTGGCGGAACGCCTCGAAGAGCTTCTCGCGCTGGGCGTTGGAGGTCTCGCCCTTGATGACGGGGGCGTTCAGATGCTCGCCGAGTTCGTCGAGCTGGTCGATGTACTGGCCGATGACGAGGATCTGCTGCCCGGCGAAGCGGCGCACGATCGCCTCGGTGACCTTGCGTTTCGTCTCCGTCGTCGCGCAGAAGCGGTACTTCTCCTCCGTCTCGGCCGTCGCGTACGCCAGCCGCTCGGAGTCGGTGAGATTGACCCGGACCTCGACGCAGTCGGCGGGCGCGATATAGCCCTGCGCCTCGATCTCCTTCCAGGGCGCGTCGAACCGCTTCGGGCCGATCAGGGAGAAGACGTCCGACTCGCGGCCGTCCTCGCGGACCAGGGTCGCGGTCAGGCCGAGGCGGCGCCGGGCCTGGAGGTCGGCGGTGAACTTGAAGACCGGAGCGGGGAGCAGGTGGACCTCGTCGTAGAGGATCAGGCCCCAGTCCCGGGAGTCGAACAGCTCCAGGTGGGGGTAGACGCCCTTCCGGCGGGTGGTGAGGACCTGGTAGGTGGCGATGGTGACCGGGCGGATCTCCTTGCGGGTACCGCTGTACTCGCCGATCTCCTCCTCGGTGAGAGACGTTCGCCTGACCAGTTCGTGCTTCCACTGGCGGGCGGAGACGGTGTTGGTGACGAGGATGAGGGTGGTGGACTGGGACTGCGCCATCGCGCCCGCGCCGACCAGGGTCTTCCCCGCGCCGCAGGGCAGGACGACGACCCCGCTGCCGCCGTGCCAGAAGTTCTCCACCGCCTGCTTCTGGTACGGGCGCAGCGCCCAGCCCTCCTCGTGCAGGGCGATCGCGTGGGCCTCGCCGTCGACATACCCGGCGAGGTCCTCCGCGGGCCAGCCCAGCTTCAGCAGGGTCTGCTTGATCTGCCCCCGCTCGGAGGGGTGCACGGCCACCGTGTCCGGGTCGATCCGGGCCCCGACCAGCGGCGCGATCCGCTTGGAGCGCAGCACCTCCTCCAGTACCGGGCGGTCGGTGGAGGTGAGCACCAGGCCGTGCGCCGGGTGCTTGGAGAGGGTCAGCCGTCCGTAGCGGTCCATCGTCTCGGCGATGTCGACCAGCAGGGCGTGCGGCACGGGGTAGCGGCTGTACTCGACCAGCGCGTCCACCACCTGCTCGGCGTCGTGCCCGGCCGCCCGCGCGTTCCACAGGCCCAGCGGGGTCACCCGGTAGGTGTGGATGTGCTCGGGCGCCCGCTCCAGCTCGGCGAACGGGGCGATGACCCGACGGCAGTCGTCGGCCCGCTCATGGTCCACTTCGAGGAGCAGGGTCTTGTCGGACTGGACGATCAACGGACCATTCACGCGCGGCACCCTTTCCCTGCGGCCGGACGGTTCGGCCAAACATCCAGTCTGCCTGATCGGCTCCGGAGGCGGTTCCGGAGGCGGTGCCGGACCGGCCGGGATGGCCTGTCGTCGGTGGCGCGTCTCGTGATCGAATCGTTACTTTCTGTGGTGGTGGTGGCTCGGGTCCGAGCCCTGCGGCGCGACCTCGGGCTGTGGCACCGTGGCCAGGGTCATCAGCTCGGGGTCCTGGGCCAGGATGCGCTGATGCAGCTCCTGGAGTGCCAGGCCCGGATCGGTGCCCAGCTCGGTGGCGACCTGGCGTTGGTAGTCGTGGTAGTAGGCGAGGGCGTCCGCGCCCCGGTCCGCGCGGAACAGGGCGAGCATCAGCAGCCAGCTGAAGCGCTCGCTCAGTGGATAGCGGTGCAGGACGAAGTAGAGGTACGGGACGGCGTTGCGGTGCCGGCCGAGGTCCAGCTCTACCTCGGCGCGCAGTTCCATATCGGCCCGGAACCGTTCGTCCCGGTAGATCCGCTCCCGCTCCAGGACCGGCGCGTCCAGACCCTCCGCGAGGGCTCCGGTGACCAGGATGCGGGCGCCGTCCAGGCACTGTGCGGCCCGGTGCAGACTGCCGGTGAGGGCCAGGGTGGTGCCGGCCGAGGCGAGCCGCTCGTACTCGTGCAGATCGACCACCGAGTCCCCGGTCTCCAGGCGGTACCCGCCCGCGTTCCACAGGATCTCCGGGGCGGTGCCCCGCACCTTCTTCGTGCTGGCGGCCAGCGCGGAGCGCAGCCCGGAGACATACTTCTGCACCAGGTTCTTGGCGTAGGCCGGGTGCTCGATGCCCCACAGCGCGGAGATCAGCTGTTCGGTGCTGGTGGAGAGTCCGGGGCGCAGCAGCAGGGTCGCCAGCAGCGCCTGTTGCTTCGGCGGACCCAGGGTGACCGCTTCACCGTCCACCAGCATCTGTAACCGGCCGAACAGATTGAAACGGACGCCGGCTTGGTTTTCGTCCCCTCCCGGGCTGGTATGCCGTAACAGAACCGTAGACATTGGCCTCTCCCCCGTTCGGCCTTGTGCTGTCGGTGCCGAGCCGCCCACGGGTGACACCGCGTGCGTGATCGAACAGTTCGACACTAACGGGTTACCCATGGGTCCATGGATATGACTTTCTCAAATCTGCTGCACGGCTCTTGACGCGGCCCTGATGGTGCCGACTGCCGTCGGTCCGGAGACGGACCGGAGTCAAGTGGACCCCATGAGTGAAGTCTTCGGCAAGTTTCCTTCACGGAAGCTTCCAGCTTCCTTCCCTGCCCTTTCCCTGACCCTTCCCCACTCCTCCGGCGGCCCTTCCAGCGCCTCCGGGCAAGGTGTGTGCACACGCACCGATCCAAGTTGGGGGAACTTCTGTGACCGGTACCGCAGCACCACAAGACGCCCAGTCGGCGGCCGGGTTGGCCGCCGTGTCCGCCCAGTCGCCCGTTCCTTTGCGTTATGACGCCACCGTCCCGCGTTCCATGGTCCACCGCGCCGCCGTCGCCGAGGTGTTCCTGACCGACTCGCGTCCCAGCCCCACCCAGGAGTCCACCTTCGAGGTGGCCGCCCAGCTGCCGCGGGCGCACATCATGGGGGAGAACACCGAGGAGCACGACTTCCTGCTCCTGGTCGAAGTCCTGCGCCAGGCAGGGGTGTTCATCGCCCACACCTATGAATCCGTACCCCTGGACGACGCGTTCATCTTCCGCGGCCTGAACACCCGGCTGACCGATCTGTCCGCGATACGCACCGGCGACCGGCCCGCCGAGGCCGTCGCCACCATGACCTGCGTCCCGCAGCGCAAGCGCAACGGCCGGGTGCAGGCACTGGACTTCCACGGCGACGTCACCATCGACGGGAACCGCGCCTTCCGCTTCGACGGCGGCCTCGCGTTCTTCGGCCGGTCCGTGTACCAGGCCCTGCGCACCCGCCAGCGCGACGGCCTGGCCAAGGCCATCGGCCTCACCCTCGCGCCCACGGCCGCCAGCCCGGACACGGTCGGCCGCCGCAACCCCTACAACGTGGTCGTCACCCAGCCGCGGCCCGCCGGGGACAGCGCCGTCTCCGCCCTGGTCATCGCCGACCAGACGCATCCGCACCTCTTCGACCACCGGCTCGACCACATCCCCGGCAATCTCCTCTTCGAGGCGGCCCGCCAGCTCTCCACCGCGGCCGTCTCCACCCTGCACGGCCCCGCCGCCGACAGCCTCCAGGTCGTCTCCCTCGACTGCGACTTCCGTGAGTTCGCCGAACTCGACCTGCCCGCCCGCGCGGTGGCCACCGCGCGGCCGTTCCGGCACGACGAGGAACTGGGCACCCTGGTGGTGCCGGTCACCGTGCAGGTCGAGCAGCGCGACCGCGCCGTGGCCGTGTTCCAGCTCGAACTCGCCCAGCGGGTGGAGGTCCAGCGGGACCGGACCCAGCGGGACCGGACCCAGCGGGACGGGGCCCAGTGAGCACCGTCACCGGCTCCTCGGGAGCGGGGCAGGGCGACGGCCGGTCCGCGCCCGCCCCGCTCATCAAGGCCGTCGTCGTGGACTACGGCGGCGTCCTCACCAACCCGCTGGACGAGACCTTCGCCGAGTTCGCCGCCGCCGTCGGCATCCCGGCGGCCCTGCTGCGGGACGCCTTCGCCCGCGCCACCGCCGAGGACGGCCGCTCCCCGATGGCCGATCTGGAGATCGGGGCCTGCACCGAGGAGGAGATGGTGCTGCGCGTACTGTCCCGCCTCCCCGGCTCCCCGGGACCGGAACTCCTGGGCGGACGCCCCTTCGGCGAGCTGTGGTTCCGCGCCCGCCGCCCCAACCGGGAACTGCTGGCCGCGCTGCGCACCCTGCGCGCGTCCGGCTACACCCTCGCCCTGCTCACCAACAACGTCGCCGAATGGGGGCCCCGCTGGCGGGCCCAGATCCCCGTCGACGAGCTGTTCCACACCGTCGTCGACTCCTCCGCCGAAGGCGTGCGCAAACCCGACCCGGAGATCTACCGGCGGCTGCTCGACCGGCTGCCGCACACCCCCGCCGAGTGCCTGTTCGTGGACGACCTGGCGGAGAACTGCGAAGCCGCCGAGGCGCTCGGCATGACCGCCGTCCGCTTCACGACCACCGCGCCGACCCTGACCGCCGTCACCGCCCTGCTCGACAGCCGGGGCGCCCACCGCCCGGAAAGGAGCGCCACCCGATGAGCACCTCAGCCCCCCTCGACGGGGAGATCCTGGTGGTCGGCGCCGGCCCCACCGGCCTGGCCCTGGCCTGCACCCTGCTCCAGCACGGCGTGGAGTGCCGCATCGTGGACCGCAGACGCGGCCCCGCCTCCGAACCCAAGGCACTGATCCTGTGGAGCGGCGCCCTGGAGGTGCTGCGCCGGATCGGCGTGGACGGACCGCTGCGCGACCGCAGTCTCCCGCTGGCCGGAGCCTCCTACTGGTCGCGCGGACGCCCCGTCGGCGGGGTCCGGTTCGGCGCGCTCGAAGGCACCGCCTTCCCCCGCCCGCTCTGTGTACCGCAGTCGGTCACCGAGAACGTCCTGTACGAGCGGCTGCTCCGGCTCGGCGGACAGGTCGAGTGGAACACCGAGGCGATCGACGCCCGTGTCGTCCGGGCCGGACACGGCTCGGTCGCCGAGGTCACCCTCGCCCGGCAGGGCGCCTACGAGCGGCAGGACGCCACCCCCCGCTGGCTGATCGGCGCCGACGGCGCGCACAGCAGCATCCGCACCTCCACCGGGATCGCCTTCGAGGGCGGCTCCTACGCCCGGGACTTCCTGCTCGGCGACGGCGAGTACGACGGTGACCTGCCCGCGGAGGAGGTGCAGTACCACCTCACCCCGCAGGGCGTGCTGGTGGTGGTGCCGCTGCCCGGCGGCGGCCACCGCATCTTCTTCGACCGGGCCCCCGGCCCGTCCACCGCCGCACCCGACGAGGCGGACTTGCAGCGGCTGATCGACGAGCGCGGCCCGGCCGGCTGGCGGCTGCGGCGCACCTGGTGGCGTTCCACCTTCCGGGTCCACACCAAGGTCGCCTCCACCTTCCGCAAGGGCAATGTCTTCCTCGCCGGCGACGCCGCGCACTGCCACAGCCCGGCGGGCGGCCAGGGTCTCAACACCGGGGTGCAGGACGGCTACGACCTCGCCTGGAAACTCGCCGCGGTCAGCCGCGGCGCGGATGTCCGGCTGCTCGACAGCTACGAGGCCGAACGCCGCCCGGCGGCGCTGCGGGCGCTCGCCAACTCCGACCGCCAGACCAAGCTGTGGATGCTGCGCGCCGGTCCCCGCCGGGTCGTGCGCGACCTGATCCTCCAGGCCGCCACCCGCTCCGGCGCCCTCGACCGCAAGCTCGTCCCGGAACTGGCGCAGATCGACCCGCGGCTCGACGGCAGCCCGGCCGTGCCGGGCGCGCTCACCGGCGGCGGGGCGGCGATCGGCCCGCGGGCCGGGCGACGCCTGCCGGACACCGACTGGCAGCCGGTCTCCGGCACCAAGGCCCGTACCCTGCACGGCTATCTGGCGGCCGGACGCCATGTCCTGCTCGTCCTGACCCCCGGCGCACCCCAGGGCGCCGCCGCCGAACTCGCCCGCAGCGCGGCGCGACAGGCCCGCCGCTCCCCGGCCCACGCCCAGACCGAGGTACTGCTCCTCGGCGGACGGACGCCGGACGGCACCCCGCACACGGGCGACGCACCCGACCCGGCAGGCGGCACGGGCAGTGCGCCCCAGGACACCCGGTCCACGCCCGCCCCGCCCGCACCCGGCGAGGACGCGGACCGCCCCGCCACCCCGGCCACCGATGCCCCCCGGGACCCGGCCGACCCGCTGTCCTACGCCGTCGCCGTCGAGCGGGACGGCGCCGGACTCACCGCCTGGGCGCGCACCGCGCCCCTGGTGGTGTACGTCCGCCCCGACGGTGTCACCGCCGCCTGGGCGGGCCCGGACGGGCTCCCCGAACTGATCCGGCGGGGACTCTCCGGCGCGGGCACCTTTGCCGACGCCGAGACCACCGACGGGACCGGCGCCCAGCCGGCGCCCGGGGAACGGAGCGCGGCATGAGCCCGACCCCGCCCCCGGGCCCCGGGGGCCCCGGCCCCGAATTCCCCCTCACCACCGCCGTGGTCACCGGCCCCACCGGACTGCTCGGCACCGCCGTCGTCGCCGCGCTCCTGGCGCGCGGCACCGAGGTCAGGGCCGTGGTCCGCGACGAGCAGCGGGCCCGGCGGATCCTGCCGGACCACCCCGCCCTGCGGTTCGTGCCCGGCGACGTCACCGATGTGCCCGGCTTCGGCAAGCACCTGCGCGGCGCCGACGCCGTGTTCCATCTGGCGGCGTACTTCCGCGAGTACTACCAGCCGGGCGCCGACCCCGCGCTGCTGATGCGGACCAACGTCCAGGCCGTACGCGAACTGCTGGGCGCCGCCGCCGAGTCCGGGGTGCCCACGGTCGTGCACACCAGCTCCACCGGTGCGCTCGCCCCCGTACCCGGCCGCCTCGCGGACGAGTCCACCCCCCTCGGCGATCCCGACCAGCCGCACGCCTACCGGGCCAGCAAGGTCCGCGCCGAGCGGGTGGTCGCCGAGTTCACCGCCCGCCACGACGAGCACGGCGTACGGGTCCCGATGGTGCTGCCCGGCTGGATGTGGGGGCCGGGAGACCAGGCCCCCACCTCGGCCGGTCGGCTCTTCCTGGCCGTCGCCAACGGACGCATCCGCGCGCTGCCGAAGGTCGGCAACCATCTGGTGGACGCCCGTGACGTGGCGGCGGCCCTGATCGCGGCGGCCCTGCGCGGCGACCCCGACGGCCGGTACATCGCGGCCGGGCACTGGCACACCCTCGCCGAGATCAGCGGCGGCATCGTCGCCGCGACCGGCACCGGAACCGTGCCCCGCCCCATCCCCTCGGGCACCGCCCTCGGGATCGCCGCCCTCGCCGAGACCGCCGCCCGGCTCACCGGGAAGTCCCCGGTCGCCACCCGTACCGGCATCCGCACCCTGACCGAGGGCCACCACGCCCGCTTCTCCTCCGCCCGCGCCGAGCGGGAACTCGGGGTCGCCTTCCGCCCGCTGGCCGAGACCCTCACCGACCAGGCCGCGTTCCACCGCGACCGGGGCGAACTGCCGGACCCCCGGCGGCTCGCGGGGAGGCGATGACCTTGCTGCGCCGCCTCGCCGACGCCGCGCTCACCCGCCCCCGCGCGATCCTGTTCGCCGCCCTCGCCTTCGTGATCCTCTCGGTCGTGCTCGGCGGGGGCGCGGCGGACCGGCTGCGCGCCGGGCAGGGCACCGAGAACCCGTCCGCGCCGTCCGCCCTCGCGGCCGATGTACTGGAGGAGAACTTCCCCGCCAGCCGCCCCAACTTCGTGCTCCTCGCCGAGCACGAACGGGGCGTCAACGACCGGGCGGCGGCCCGCACCGGACTCGACCTCGCCGACCGGCTCGCCTACGAGGACGGCGTCAGCGGGGTGGTCTCGTACTGGCAGACCGGCCAGGACGCCCTGCGCTCCACCGACGGTGACCAGGCCCTGATCGCCGCCCATCTGGACGGCGACGAGGCCGCCGTCGGGGAATCCGCCCGCAGGCTGGCCGAGAAGTACCGCGGCGACCACGACGGGCTGACCGTACGGGCGGGCGGCACCGGCGAGGTCCTCAACACCGTCGAACGCACCATCGCCGAGGACCTGGTCACCTCCGAGCTGATCGCCCTGCCGATCACCCTGCTCATCCTGGTGATCGTCTTCCGCAGCGCGGTCTCCGCCCTGCTGCCGCTGGCCGTCGGCGCGGTCGCCATCACCGGCACCAATCTCGTCCTGTGGGTGATCGCCGGATACACCGACGTCTCCGTCTTCGCCCAGTCCCTCACCACCGCCCTCGGCCTCGGCCTCGCCATCGACTACGCGCTGCTGATGCTGCGCCGCTACCGCGACGAGCGGGCCGCCGGGGCGGACACCCGCGCCGCCGTCACCGTGATGCTCGCCACCGCCGGCCGGACCGTCGCCTTCTCCGCCCTCACCGTCTCCGTCGCCCTGGCCGCGCTGCTGCTGTTCCCGCTGTTCTTCCTGCGCTCCTTCGCCTACGCGGGCGTCTCGGTGGTGGTGCTGGCCGCCGCCGCCGCGCTGATCGTGCTGCCCGCGCTGCTGGTGGTGCTCGGCGACCGGGTGGACGCCCTCGACCTCACCCGCCGCTGGCGCCGCCGCGGCGCGAAGAGCGGCGGCGCCCGTCGCCCGGACGGCTGGCAGCGCCTCACCGACCTGGTCGTCTCACGGCGTGCCCCGGTCTTCGCCCTCGGCTCGCTCGCCCTGCTGATCGCCCTCGGCCTGCCCTTCCTGCGCGTCGAGTTCGGCATGGCCGACGACCGCCAGCTCCCGGCCGCCGCCGAACCCCGGGTCGTCCAGCAGGCGCTGCGCGACGACTTCGACGGCAGCGAGACCGCCGCCATCGACATCCTGGTCGACGGCGACGCCTCACCGGACGCCCTCACCGCGTACGCCACCCGGGTGTCCGAGCTGACCGACATCGCCGAGGTGCGCACCCCGGCCGGGGTCTTCGCCCAGGGCCGGCTCACCGAGCCCCGCACCCCCGTGGACGCCCTGCGCGAGTCCGGCCCGCTGGCCTGGCTCCAGGTGGTCCCGGTGGACGGCGTGGAGACCGTCTCCCCGCGCAGTCAGCAGATCGTCCGGGACATCCGGGCGCTGCCGGACACCCGGGAGGAACTGGGCGCGGCGGCGGGCATCGACGCGCAGGCGGCGGGCCAGGCGGCCGAACTGGTCGACACCCAGGACGCCATCGCCGACCGGCTCGTCCCGGCCCTGCTGCTCATCGTGGTCACCACCCTCGTCCTGGTGTTCCTGCTCACCGGCAGTCTGCTGATCCCGCTCCAGGCCGTCGTCCTGAACGCGCTCAGTCTCACCGCGATGTTCGGCGCGGTCGTCTGGGTCTTCCAGGACGGCAATCTGGCCGGGCCCCTCGGCTTCACCCCGACCGGCTTCGTCGACACGGCCCTGCCGGTCCTGATGTTCTGCCTCGCCTTCGGACTCTCCATGGACTACGGGGTGTTCCTGCTCGCCCGGATGAAGGAGGAGTACGACCGCAGCGGCGACCACCGCGCCGCGATCGCCCTCGGCGTGCGCCGCACCGGAGCGGTGGTGACGGCCGCCGCGCTGATCCTGTCCGTGGTGCTGATCGCCATCGGCTGGTCCCGGATCACCAACACCATGGTGCTGGGCCTCGGCACGGCGCTCGCCGTCCTGGTCGACGCGACCGTCGTGCGCTGTCTGCTCGTGCCGTCGGTGATGACGCTCACCGGCCGGGCCGTCTGGTGGGCCCCGGCCCCGCTGCGCCGCTTCCAGGAACGCTTCGGCTTCCACGAGCACGGTCCCGCCGGGGACGCCGCCGACCGGGACACCGGCCCGGCCGCCCCGGCGCCCGCCGCGAAGGAACGGATCGGTTCCCGATGACTGGACGCACCGCCCCGGGGACGGGACCCCACGGCGACGACCACCGCCCGCAGCCAGGGGAGCACCCCGAACCCCACCCCGAATCCCACCCCGAGAAGGCAGGCGGCACCATGCGGCGGATCGCCCGGTACGTCGTGGCGCTCGCCGCCCTGTCGATCCTGCCCGTGCTCGGTCTGGTCGCCCCCGGCAGCGGCACCGCCGCCCGCGCCGACGGCCCCGAGCACGACCCGAAGGCAGCCGCCGCCCGCACCGCCGAGCGGATGGAGCGGGCGGGCATCGTGGACATCCCGGTCTCCTTCGAGGTCGTCAACCGCAACCGGTCGGGCCTCGCCTGCAACACGGACGGCAAGACCTACACGGTCCGCGGTCACCTCACCCTGCCCGCCGACCTGGCGACGGCCTCCGCCGACCTCCCCCCGGTCACCGTCTACCAGCACGGCCTCCAGTCGGGGGAGTGGTACTGGCGGGTCGACGTCCCCGGCTACCACCACGCCGAGGAGATGGCCCGCCGCGGCCATGTCTCCCTCACCGTCGACCGCCTCGGCCACGGCGCCTCCGACCGGCCGGACGGCAGACAGCTCTGCCTGGGCGGCGAGGCCGACATCACCCGGCAGATCGCCGGACAGCTCCGCGACGGCGGCTACACCACCGAGGGCGGCGCCACCGTCCGGCGCTTCGGCGAGGTGGTGCTCGCCGGGCACGACCGGGGCGCGCAGATCGCCCAGATCGCCGCCTACTCCTTCCCCGGCGACTTCGACGGGCTGATCCTCTCCGGCTGGGCCGACTCCGGACTCACCGACGAGGACGACGCCCGCTTCTTCGCCGCCCTGACCTCCTGCATGCAGGGCGGGGTGCCCTCCGTGAACCCCGCCGACGCCCCCGGCTACGTCCATCTCGACGTGGGCGAACGGGACTTCGTCCGCGGCAACTTCCAGCGGGCCGGGACCGACCCGAGGGTGCTCGCCGCGGCCGTCGGCCTCCAGAACCGGCTGCCCTGCGGGGTGCTGGTCTCCCAGCTGGAGGGCGTGCTGGTGGACACCCGCAGGGTCGCGGAGATCGAGGTGCCCGTCGCTCTGGTCGAGGGCGAGCGGGACGGCCGGGTGCGCGGCGCCGCCGAGCACCGGAAGCGGTTCACCTCGGCCGCGGACACCGCGCTGCACACCGTGCCCGGCGCGGGTCACTTCCTCGGCCTGGAGCCCGGCGCCCGGGGGACCCAGGACTTCCTCGCCGACTGGCTCGACGCGAAGGGACTCGCCCCGTGACCGCCAAGAAACTCCTCACCCGTACCGCCGTGGTGACCGCGGCCCTGCTCATGGTCACCTGTGAGCTGGTGACGATCATGGCGGCGGCCAACGGGAACGGCCCCCGGGCCACGGCACCCGGGAACACGGGATCCGCCCCGGCCGCCCCGGCCGCCGAAACGGCCCCGCTCCTCCCGGCGGCCGAAGTCATCGACCTCCCGGTCGAGTTCGAGGTCGTCAACCGCAACCGGACCGCCAGCCAGTGCACCAGCGACGGAAAGCCCTACACCCTGCGCGGCCACCTCACCGCCCCGCGCTCCCTCCTGGAGACGGCCGCCGAGGGCGGCGACGGCGCCCCGGCCGTCACGCTCTATGTGCACGGCACCAACACCGGCGAGTGGGTCTGGCGGCTCGACCCGCCCGGCCCCCGCGCGGGCCTCACCCATGAGCTGGCCCGCCGTGGCCACGCCTCCGTCTCCATCGACCGGCTCGGCTACGGAGCGAGCGACATCCCCGACGGCTTCGCCTCGTGCAGCGGGGCGCACGCGGACATGGCCCACCAGATCGTGCAGCAGTTGCGCAGCGGCGCCTACACGGCCGAGGACACCCCCGGGGCACCGGACGGACGCCCCCGCTTCGACCGGGTGTTCCTCGCCGGGCACTCCAGCGGTGCCCTGGTCGCCGAGACCGTGGCCGCCTCCTTCGACGGTGCCGTGGACGGCCTGCTGCTGACCGGCTGGGCCGCGGTCGGCGTCACCGGCGAGACCAACCGGCGCTTCCTCGCCGCCTACGCCGTCTGCCAGCAGGGCGGGGAACCGAAGGACAAGGCGGGCGACCCGAAGGGGTACGTCCACTTCGACCCGGTGCGCGAGGACTTCCTGGCCGGTGGATTCGGCCCCGGCACCGATCCGGAGGTACTGGCGGACGTCGCCCCGCTGTGGCCCCGCAACCCCTGCGGGGTGATGGCCTCCGAGCCCGCGGGCATCCTCACCGACCTCCAGCTCATCGGCCGGATCGATACTCCCGTGTTCCTCGCCTTCGGCGCCGAGGACATCCTGCGCCAGGGCGTCGAGGGCTACCCCGCGCTCTTCACCGCCAGCGACGACGTCAAGACCGTGACCCTCGCGGACTCGGGCCACTTCGTGACGCTCGACCAGGACGCCGCCCGCCTCCAGGACGAGATCGACCGCTGGCTGGACACCCATATGTCCTGACCGTCCGTCGCGGTCCGGTGACCCGCCCCACGGACCCGGCCCGCGACGCCCGACGCACGACCCAGACCCCCGTCCCCTCCCCCCTCTCCCGCTCCCCACAAGCCCACCCCCACCGAACGACCGCCCACGGACGAACCTCCACGGGCAGGCGTTCTACCGACGTAAGGAAGACAACTGTGGCCTCCACCTCCACCCCCTCCCGGAACACGGCGGCACCACCCGGTGGCGACACCGCCCTGCACCGGCTCGGTGCCGCCACCGCCCGCCGCCCGCGCCTGGTGGTCTGGCTGAGCGTGCTGCTCACCGTGATCGGGCTGGCCCTCGCGGCCGGGGCGATGGACCGGCTGGTGCTCAGCCGGTTCGAGAGCCCGGGTTCCGAGTCCCTGGACACCCGCGCCGCCCTGGAGCGGGAGTTCGGCACCGGGACCCCCAGCGTGCTCCTGCTGATCACCGCCAAGGACGGCGGCGATGTCGACTCGTCCGCCGTCGCGGACGCCGGCCGTGAGCTGGAGCGTGAGCTGGCCGCCCAGGAGGGCGTCGCCGAGACCGCCTCGTACTGGTCGCGCGGCGGTTCCCCGGTGATGCGCTCCGAGAACGGCGAACAGGCCCTGGTCATCGCCCGGATGGCGGGCACGGTCACCGAGGCCCGCACCAACCTCGCCGAGTTCTCCCCGGACTTCGACCGCGACGGCGACACCGTCCGGGTCCAGGTCGGCGGCGGTGACGAGGTGTTCCGGCAGGCCGCCGAGCAGGCCCGTACCGACTTCCTGCGCGCCGAACTGATCGTCTTCCCGCTGGTCCTGCTGCTGCTCGCGGTCATCTACCGCCGGTTCAACGCGGCCCTGCTCACCCTCGGCATGGGCCTGTTCTCGGTGATCATGACGCTGGCCCTGATGCGGCTGCTGACCAGCTTCACCGATGTCTCGACCTTCGCCGCCAACCTCACCCTGGTCATGGGCATCGGCCTCGGCGTCGACTACTCCCTGTTCATCATCAGCCGCTTCCGCGAGGAACTCACCGACGGGCGCGAGGTCCCCGAGGCCGTCCGGCAGGCGGTGGGACGGGCCGGCCGCACGGTCGCCTTCTCCGGCCTGACCGTCATCGTCTCCCTGGCCTGTCTGCTGCTCTTCCCCTTCCCGTTCCTGCGCTCCTTCGCCTACTCCGGCATCGCCGTCGTCCTCACCTCGGTGTTCGCCGCCGTGGTGATCCTGCCCGCCGCCCTCGCCCGGCTCGGCCACCGCATCCAGCGCAAGAAGCCCGCCCGCGCCGCCGGTGCCGGTGACGGCTGGTGGCACACCACCGCCCTGCGGATGATGCGCCGCCCGCTGATCTACGGCATCCCCGCGCTCGGCGTCCTGCTCGCCCTCGCCGCGCCCGCCCTGGGCGTCAACTTCGGCACCCCCGACGACCGGGTGCTGCCCGCCGAGGTCTCCAGCCGGGTCGTGCAGGACCAGATCCGGGCGAACTTCACCGCCGAGGAGATGGACGCCCTCCAGGTCCTCACCCCCGGCCTCACCGACCGCACCGGCATCGAGTCCAGGGCCCAGGAGCTGTCCCGCCTCGACGGGATCGCCCAGGTCGACGCGCTCACCGGCTCCTACGCCGACGGGCAGCGCATCCTCGAACCCGGCGAGTCCTCCGCGCGGTTCGAGGGCTCCGGCGCCACCTGGTTCTCCGTGGTCGCCGAACAGGACGCGCTCGCCGCCGACCCGGACGCGGTGATCGCCGATGTCCGCACCTCGTTCGGCGAGGGCGGCGGTGACGGCGCGACGGGCGTCGAGATCGGTGGCTACCCCGCCGAACTCGCCGACTTCCGCACCGTCCTGGTCGACCGGCTGCCGCTGGTCTTCGGCCTGATCCTGCTGGTCACCTTTGTGATCCTGTTCCTGATGACCGGAAGCCTGCTGCTGCCGGCCAAGGCGATGATCCTCAACACCCTCTCCATGGCCGTCATGTTCGGCGCGCTGGTCTGGGTCTTCCAGGACGGCAACCTCTCCTCCGCGCTCGGCTTCACCGCCACCGGCAGCCTGGAGCCGTCCATCCCGATCCTGATGTTCTGCACGGCCTTCGGACTGTCCATGGACTACGAGGTGTTCATGCTGTCCCGCATCAAGGAGGAGTACGACCGCACCGGCGACAACTCGGCCGCCGTCGCCACCGGGCTGGAGCGCAGCGGCCCGCTGATCACCGCCGCCGCCGTGATCCTGGCCGCGTCCTTCGCGACGTACGCCTCCTCCGGCATCGTCTACCTCAAGATGCTCGGCCTCGGCATGGTCGTGGTCATCCTCGTGGACGCCACCCTGATCCGCGCGGTGCTGGTCCCGGTCCTGATGCGTCTGGCCGGCCGCGCCAACTGGTGGGCCCCGGCCCCCCTGCGCCGCCTCCACGACCGCTTCGGCATCGCGGACTGACCCGACCGCCCCGCCGGGGCCGGCCCGACAGGGCGGCCCCGGCGGGCGCGGCCCGATGAGACCGAGCGACGACAACACGGAAAACGGAAAGCAGATCATCCATGCTGGGTATCGGCCTCTACGCGGCCATGGTCGCGGGCTCCGCCCTCTTCCACTTCTATCTGTGGGTACGGCTGGTCCGTGACACCACCCGGCCGGGCGGCCACGGCCGCCGCTGGGGCACGGTCGCGATCGTGCTCTCCGCGGTGGTCGCCCCCGCGACCCGCATCCTGATGCCCTATCTGGGGCCGGAGAACGGGCGCTGGCTGGCCTGGCCCGGCTACATCCTGATCGGGGTCATCCTCTACCTCCTGACCGGCCTCGCGCTGGCGGAGATCCCGCGCGCCATCGCCGTACGGCGGATACGCGCCGCCGAGCGGGCCGACCAGGGGGCCGTGAACGCCATGGTGCCGGTGGACACCATGGTGCCGGCGGGGACGGGTGGGGCCGTCCCCGCCGGAGCGGGCACCGAACCCCCCGAACCCCCCGGCGACACAGGGAGCACAGGGAGCACCCGGCGGGTCCGGATCACCCGGGGCCGCCCCACGATCCGGCCCGTCGGCACGATGGACCGCCGGCTGTTCCTCGGCCGGACCGTGGGCGCCGTGGTCGGCACCACGGCGCTCGCCACCACCGGGTACGGCATCCGCACCGCCCTCGGCGACCCGGTGATCCTGCGCGTCCCGGTCCAACTGCCCCGGCTCGACCCCCGGGTGTCCGGTCTGCGCATCGCCACCATCAGCGATCTCCATCTCGGTCCGATCCTGGGCCGTTCCCACACCGAGCGGGTCGTCCGGCTCATCAACCGGCTGGAGCCCGACCTCGTGGCGATCGTCGGCGACCTCGCGGACGGCACCAGCGCCCAGCTCGGCCACGCCATCAGCCCGTTCAGATCCCTGGAGTCCCGCTACGGCAACTTCTTCGTCACCGGAAACCACGAGTACTTCTACGACGATGTCCAGGGCTGGGTGGAGGAACTGCGCGATCTCGGCGTGCGCCCGCTGCTCAACGAACGGGTCGAGATCAGTCACAACGGCGGTCTTCTCGATCTGGCGGGGGTGGAGGACGTCACCGGCGAGGAGCACGACCGGGGCCCCGACTTCACCCGCACCCTGGAGGGCCGTGACGCCGACCGCGCCGTGGTCCTCCTCGCCCACCAGCCCGTCCTCGCCGAGCAGGCGTCCGACCACGGTGTGGACCTCCAGCTGTCCGGGCACACCCACGGCGGCCAGATGTTCCCGCTGAACGCCATCGCCGGCCTGTCCAATCCGGTGCTGGCCGGTCTCGGCAAGGTCGGTGACACCCAGCTCTATGTCACGAAGGGTGTCGGATCGTTCGGTCCTCCGGTCAGGGTCGGTGCCGCACCGGACATCAGCGTCATCGAACTACACGGAACGTGACGACAAACTCTCACATGGTCACCCTTAGTACGGGATGTCTATTCAGTCCTGAGGGTGGCCGGAGTTGAGCCGGACGGCGGTGGGGTCCGGAGAATCAGGCGGTGTGCAGCACTTTCGCCCCACAACCCCGCCCCCCGTCCCCTACGCCCCCACCTCGTCACCGCCGCCCCGGACCCTGGGACTGGCCCTGTTCGCCACCCGCTGGCTCCAGGCGCCGCTCTACTTCGGTCTGGTGGCGGTGCAGGGGGTGTACGTCTACAAGTTCTTCTACGAACTGTGGAAACTGATCCTCACCTGCGTGGGAGGACGGGCCACCGAGACCTATGTGATGCTCGCCGTCCTGAAATTAGTGGATGTGGTGATGATCGCCAATCTGCTGATCATGGTGATCGTCGGCGGCTACGAGACCTTCGTCTCCCGCATCGGCCTCCAGGGCCACCGGGACCAGCCGGAGTGGCTCTCGCACGTCAACCCGAACGTCCTCAAGGTCAAGCTGGCCACCGCGATCGTCGGGATCTCCTCGGTGCATCTGCTCCAGATGTTCGTGGATGTGCACGGCACCTCACGCCACTCGTTGCTGTGGGGGACGGTGATCCATATGGCGTTCATCCTGTCGGCGGCGATCCTCGCCTATATGTCGGGGCCGATGTCGGCGCGCGCGGACCAGATCCACAGCGAGATCCAGCACCAGCACCACCAGCAGCAGCACCGGGAGGCCGGGCCCCGGCCCGAGGACCACGACGGACCGTCCTTCGCCGACGCGCCGGGTCCCGGTCCGGGACCGGGCGGCCCGCTCGCCGCGATCCCGGCGCCCCGCACGGGCGAGCCGGGCGCCGAGTCCCGGATCGCCGAGGCCGGTTTCCCCACCCGGACCCCGCTGGAGCACTTCGACGCCGAACATCCCCGGATCTTCGACCGGGAGGCCGTGGCCCGGCTCGGCAAGCTGGACTTCCTGACCGCCCGGCACAACGTCGTCTTCACCGGCCCGCCCGGCACCGGCAAGACCCATCTCGCCGTCGGCCTGGGCATCCGGGCCTGCGAGGCGGGCCACCGGGTCCGGTTCGCGACCGCCGCCGAGTGGGCCGTACAGCTGTCCGCGGCGCGCTCGGCCGGGCGGCTGGACCAGGAACTGGCCGAACTCGACGGCTACGGGCTGCTGATCCTCGACGAGGTCGGCTACATGCCCTTCGACGCCGACACCACCGGGCTCTTCTTCCAGTTGGTCGCCCACCGCTACCGGCGGGGCTCGATCGCCGTCACCGGCGACCGCCCGCCGGGCCGCTGGGACGAGGTCTTCAGCGGCCCGGCCGCGGCGGCGATGGCGGACCGGCTGGCCCATCACGCCGAGATCGTCCGGCTCGACGGGGACAGCTACCGCACCCGCCGGCTCACAGCAGGGGTGTGAGCGAGGGCAGGGCGATGTTCTGGAGCAGCGGCCCCTCGATCGTCACCCCCTCCCCGATCAACTGCTCCGGCAGGGGCAGGACGGGAGGGTTCTGGGGGGCGGCGGCCGAGGCGGACCGCGCCGGGGACGCCCGGGGGGCCGCGCCGGCCTCCGTCGCGAGAGCGGCGAGCAGCGCGGTGGCGGAGATCAGCGCGGCGAGCGAGACGGCGATGGTGGAACGCTTGTCGGGCATGGACGTCGGGTCCTCTCCTCGGCCCCCCCCGGGAAGGGGGACGGGACGGAACGGGCACGGACGACGGACAACGGCACCGCACACCGGTACCGGGCGGCGGGTCAGATCTGCGGTGTCTCGATGATCAGACCGGCGATGTCGATCCCGATCGCGGCGGCCTGGCCGGTCATGGCGCCGATCAGCAGGGCGGTGGTGGCGAGCACGGCGGCTACTCGACGGGCGTGGCGCATGGGGGGTTGCTTCCTTCCGGTGGGGCGGCGGCCGGGCGGTGGTTGCGGCGGCGGCCGGAGCGGGTCACTCCCTGGCTGCCCGGGGCCCCGGCCCGGGATGCGGCACGCCGGGCAAGCTCCCTCATGGGTGGGACGCCCCCGGCGTGGCGTGCATGAATCACCGCGTACACCCGGACGGGCGATGCCCGGCTCCGCAGGCTCGGTGGGGCGGGCTTGTGCGTGGGGGGCCGGTCTGTTGGCTTTCCGGTCGGTCGGCCGGGAGGGGGCGGGTCCGTGCGGGGGTGTGCGGCGGTCGGTCGCGTGGGGCGGGGGGCCTGTGCGCAGGTGCTCGGTGGCCGGTTTGCGGTGCTCCGGCCGGTCGGGTGGGGTCGGGTCCGTGCCGGGTCCGGTGGCGGGCTCGTGGTGCTCCGGCCGGTCGGGTGGGGTCGGGTCCGTGCCGGGTCCGGTGGCGGGCTCGTGGTGCTCCGGCCGGTCGGGTGGGGTCGGGTCCGTGCCGG